>NZ_JBHIOZ010000002.1:55271-66752 GCF_042195805.1 Bartonella sp. AP57NXGY
TAATTGGTCTTACACTGTGTTCTTAGTTTTGTTTGAGGATAAAAACCTTACCAATACAGTTTTCATGAGTTTGTTTAAAGGTAAGGAGTAACAAAATGGAAAGCAAAAAGATGATCTCTAAAGACCCAAGACTTCATGCATTCAGAGATGATCTAGCAGATCAACGTCTTGAAACAGAAATTACAGCTCAACGCTTTGTTCAAGGTGAAAAAAGACGTGTTAATACAGCGGTCGCTGGACTTTTTAAAGAAAATAGTAAAAAAAGTGAAAGACAAACAGAATGCTTATTGGGAGAAGAACTTCTCATTTTTGAACAAGGGGAAACATTGTCGTGGGGACAATCACTCAAAGATGGTTATGTCGGTTATATTGATACAAAAGTTCTTTGTACATCAACCATAAAACAAACACATGTGGTTTCAGTACCACGCACATTTAAATATTTACACGCTGACTTACGTGGACCAATAGTATCCCCATTATCTATGGGAAGCAAAGTCAGTGTTGTTGATGAAATTGAAGTCCGTGACACAATGTATTCTATTCTTGAAAATGGAACAGCAATCATTACGAGCCATCTCAGCCCCATTGGACGCGTATATGAAGATTATGTCACAGTTGCAGAAACCTTTATCCGTACACCTTATCTTTGGGGTGGTGTCAGCGGTTTTGGAATTGATTGTTCGGGACTCATTCAGCTCTCTATGATGATGACCGATCAAATAGTCTTACGTGATACCGATATGCAGCAAGAAACTATAGGCAGTCTTCTTACAGATACTGATAAACTTCAACGAGGTGATTTAATTTTTTGGAAAGATCATGTTGCTATTATGGTCGATCACGCAAATATTATTCACGCAAATGGTTTTTCTATGGACGTTATGATTGAGCCATTGGAAAAAGCAATTACGCGTATCGCTAAAAAAAATCAATATCCTATCGCAAAACGCCGTCCAATTCAAGAAACTTAATACATGCCTCCTATAAAAAATTAATTGAATGTTTTTATTATGCAATAGATTGATTTATAAGGATAATTATCCATCATTCACTCTGCATCAAGCATTCTAAATATCGTAAAATTCTCTTATTTCAAATCTGTTTTTATGTTGAATCAATCAAAATCGCTTGCTTGTTCATCACAAGCGAAATTGATGTATAAGTAAAAATGATTACGAAAAGAAAAATATCCCTTCTGAATGCTCTCAAATGCCAAGAGCTATCATAACTAACATTGGAACCAGCTTACTCCTTCACAAGCGTAAAGATAGTGGCGCTCAATAGATTTTATCTTATAAAGCTCTACCATTATACCATTCACGAGTGCCGGCACGAAATGGGCTTTGGAATATTGCGAGATGCCTCTTTTAAACAACCCCGCAAATATGCAACACAATGGCGTTCTATATTACGTAAGGGATATGCCCCTCTTAATCAAAAGCAACATTTTTTGAAATTTTTCCTATTATCGATATCTTATGAAAGAAATACTCCTAATATCTCTCGGTGCATCCAAGACAATCTCTCAATAATAATCGCGAAAAGTATAAATCCATTATCTACCACCATTTTTATGCTTATGAAGCGTGCAAAGGCATCATTATACACTTTGCCAATTCTCAATGTTGCGATAACCCTTGGCTATTGGAGAGTATTCTTTCAACACGTATTTTATTTCTTTCTTAAATAATTTTATCCACATGACCCGCCCCGCTTGGAACGTGCAAAAGAATGGTTTTGACTAATTTAACATAAAACAGATTTGAAATGAGAAAATTTTTATGACCCTGGACTTTCCCATTCAACATAAAAAATATAAATTATTATTTTAAATCAATATATTGAATTATATTTTCTTCTTATAACACATTAAAGAAGATGATTTTTCAATACCTGAACCAATGGTTTATCAGCATCAGGCATAGGGTATTTATCAAGATCATTAATAAAAACCCATTCTAAATTTTGGCCCTCTCGTCCTTGCGCAACGCCCTCATAATGGTCACAAAGATACAATGGCATTAAGAGATGAAATGTTTTATAGCTATGACTTGCAAATGTTAAAGGGTGTAAATTATTTGGTTGAACATAAATACCAAGCTCTTCCTCTAATTCACGAATCAATGATGCTTCCGGAGTTTCACCTTGCTCAACCTTGCCACCAGGGAACTCCCATAAACCAGCCAATGATTTTCCTTCAGGACGCTGTGTAAGCAAAACACGATTATTCTGATCTAACAGTGCACATGCAACAACAAGAAGAATGGAACTTTTCATACACATATCACTCCCCAATAGGGAACATAAAGATAACTGACTTTTCTATCATATCCCCTCTGCTCCTAAAAGAGCTCACATACCCCATTTGCTCTGAAAAATAATAAACTGTTAAATATAAAGTGCATCCATTAACTTCTGTAATCGCTATTGATCATAACGTACTCTTTTGTTAAATCGCAAGACCAAACCGTCGCCGTACTCTTACCCAAACCGATATCAACACGAATCGTGATGTGCTTACCTTGCATATAAGTACCTATTGT
The DNA here is from genome assembly GCF_042195805.1 of Bartonella sp. AP57NXGY. Classification (NCBI taxonomy): domain Bacteria; kingdom Pseudomonadati; phylum Pseudomonadota; class Alphaproteobacteria; order Hyphomicrobiales; family Bartonellaceae; genus Bartonella; species Bartonella sp. AP57NXGY. The sequence goes on from NZ_JBHIOZ010000002.1 coordinate 57,818, forward strand.
CTCTTCACAATACTCAGGATCTCGTACGCCATTCACGGCCACACGATGCTCACCAAACCAAATCGTCAATAGATCACGATCGACTTCAACACCGGCCTTCCCAACTGCCATAACGACCCGCCCCCAATTCGCATCTTCACCGGCAATAGCCGTTTTTACGAGCGGTGAATTTGCAATTGATAAAGCAATAGTTTTAGCTGCATTATTTGTTGTAGCACCCACCACATTAACCTCAATTAAATGACGAGCACCTTCACCATCACAAACAACTTGTAGTGCAAGTTCATGCAGAAGTGCACTCAATTGTTTCACAAAAACCCCATAACGCGGATCAGATTTACTTGTAAGACATGGAACATGTTCTTTTCCTGTCGCAAACAACATAAGCGTATCTGAAGTTGAGGTATCGCTATCAACAGTAATTGAATTGAAAGAACCCTCAACTGCCTCTGATAACATGGATTGGAGTGCATCCGAAGAAATGGTAGCATCACTAACCACAAATGACAGCATTGTCGCCATATCGGGTGCAATCATACCAGCACCTTTTGCAATTCCATTAATGGTAACACGCTCTCCCCCACAGTCAAAAGTGCGGGTCGCAAGTTTTGGAAATGTGTCCGTTGTCATTATGGCTTTTGCAGCTTCCAACCAATTTCCCTCTTCTGCTGTCTCTGTCATACTTGGTAAAAGATTGACAATACCCGATGCATCCATTGGCTCACCAATAACACCCGTAGAAGCTATAAAAATTTCATCTTCTCTAACCTTTAAAGCGTTCGCTGCTGCACAAATAATTGCATCGGTTGTGTGCTTTCCTTTGCTTCCTGTAAAAGCATTTGCATTTCCAGAATTCACAACAACACCCCTCGCAACCCCATGAGGAAGCGATGCACGACAATGCTCTACAGGGGAAGATGGACATTTTGAACGGGTAAAAACACCGGCCACACTCACTGGCTTATCGAATATGATGAAAAGAAGATCTGTACGATCTTTATATTTAATCCCAGCTTCAGCTGTTGCTATCCGTACACCAGATAATGGAGAAAGCTCTTGGATCTTTTGAGGCGACAAAGGAGAGATTTTCAAAACCACAATATGCTTTCTATAAAAAAATGAAATAATTGCAGATCAATAACCTCTCATAGAAAACTGCTAGGCTTTTTGAACAAAACTAACCTAGCAAATTATCTATTAAAGAGGCTATCTACTTATTTTTACTAGCTATTCCGTATCTTCTTCATCAGATGTCTCATCGGGAAGTAGCGTCCCATTTTGATGAAGCGATTCCATGATTTTTGTAACATTAGGATCAGGGTATTTCACATCTATCTTGCTACGCAAATCAACAATCAGTTCTTGATAGCGCTTTTTTATCAGCTGTGTCCGCAACATCTCTTTAACATCATCAAATGCAGGCGGTTGTTTTACACGACGATCTTCTAATTTAATAATATGCCAACCAAAAGGACTTTCAACGGGTTGTTTTGTGTATTCGCCAACTTTCAAACCAAATGCGGCATCTTCAAAAGGCTTGACCATTTGACCATGGCTAAAATAACCAAGATCACCCCCAACGGCAGCAGAACCATCTGTTGAACTTTTCTTTGCAATCTCTTCAAAATTTTCGCCTTTATTTAAATGCTTAATGATAGCTTCTGCTTCTTTTCTCGTTTTGACCAAAATATGACGCGCTTTAACCTCATCCTCTTTAGGTAAAGCAGCAACTTCTTGCTTATAAAGAGCTTCCAAATCAGTATCCGATATTTTATCAACAATCGCCTGTTTAAAATAAAGCTGTTGAAGAACATTGTCACGCATGACTGCCATACGTTTATCGTAAGCTTCTGTCTTATCAAGACCTTTGCTTCTTGCTGCTTTTGCGAGGGCCTGCATATCTAAATAAGCTTTTAGAACCATCATACGGCGTTGTTCATCAGGAAAACGTGCTAAATTAGGATTTATTTCAAGCGCTAAATCATCCAATTGGCCTGCTGTAATATTTTTCCCATCAATAACCGCCATAACATGAGAAGGAGAAACGGCTTTTTCAGAAGCTTTCTCTAAAGTCTTTAAATCACTCGACGATGAATTCAAACCTTCTTGAGCACTCACCCCTAAACTTGTACTTGCCAATAAAGTTGATGCTAAAAAAAGCGTGATAAAGTTAAATTTCATAAATATACTCCTTAAAAATGAAGGCAGGTTCAAGATTCCAATTTTCTTTACCATAACACTTTAATCTTTAAACATAGAGAAATAAATTAGTAATTTTATTTAAAAAAAGTATAAAATTATCCTTTTATCTCAGTTTCTCCAATCCTATCTAATGCAGATGAAAAACATGATAATAGAGAAAAATGACATATTGTATCTTAAATTACTTTGTATTGTATCAGTTAAATAGCATACTTAAAGTTGACATAAAGCGCTTAGCCTCTTATCTCTACTTTACAATTAGAGTGAAAAATTGCACACCAGCAAGTATAATGGTACCATCTGCATTTCATGATGTCACTAATGATATCAGATAATTTGAAGAAAATGTAGAGTATGGGGAGAGCGTATGAATTACCCAACAAGAGTGACAACAATTAAAAGAAAGGGCCAGAGATGGTCAGTTTAGGTGTTTTTGCCCGTAAGTTTTTTGGTTCAGCTCATGAGCGACATCTCAAAGCACTCCGCCAAAAAGTTGCACAAATTAATGCTTTGGAAGAACAATTCGTAAAATTAAGTGATGAGCAGCTTTGCCAAAAAACAGATGCCTTTCGTAAACGTCTTAGTGAAGGTGAGAGTGTTGATTTGCTCTTACCAGAAGCTTTCGCGACTGTTCGTGAAGCCGCAAAACGTGTTTATGACATGCGTCCTTTTGACGTGCAACTTATTGGTGGAATGGTCCTTCACGACTGCGGCATAGCTGAAATGCGTACTGGTGAAGGTAAAACATTAATGGCAACTCTACCAATTTATCTCAATGCATTGGAAGGTAAAGGCGTTCATGTTGTGACAGTAAACGATTATCTCGCCAGTCGTGATGCTGAAACAATGGGGAAAATTTTTAGTTTTCTAGGGCTTACAACAGGCGTGATTCTTCATGATCTTGATAGTGATGCCCGCCGAGAGGCCTATGCATGCGACATCACCTATGCCACAAATAATGAACTAGGTTTTGATTATTTGCGTGATAATATGGCCTTCGATCATAGTCAAATGGTCCAACGTGGACATCATTACGCAATTGTTGATGAAGTTGATTCGATTCTTATTGATGAAGCCCGTACCCCCCTTATTATTTCTGGTCCTCTAGAAGATCGTACTGACTTCTATAACCTTATTGATACATTTATTCCTGCCTTAACTCCAGAAGACTATGAAATAGACGAAAAACAAAAAACAACGACCTTTACCGAAGTTGGTACTGAAAAAATTGAAAAAATGCTCGAACAAGCTGGACATCTTAAAGGTGAGAGTCTTTATGACATAGAAAATGTCGCTATCGTTCATCATGTCAATAATGCTCTAAAAGCTCATAAACTGTTTGCTCGCGATAAAGATTATATTGTTCGCAATGATGAAATCGTTATTATTGACGAATTTACAGGGCGAATGATGCCTGGGCGGCGTTATTCTGAAGGACTTCATCAAGCGTTAGAAGCTAAAGAGCATGTTGCTATTCAACCAGAAAACCAGACACTTGCTTCCATCACTTTCCAAAATTACTTCCGTATGTATAGAAAATTATCTGGCATGACTGGAACTGCAACAACAGAAGCCGAAGAATTCAGAAATATTTATGGTCTTGACGTTGTCGAAGTCCCTACAAATTTGCCAATACAACGTATTGATGAAGATGATGAGATTTATCGAACAGCAGAAGAGAAATATCGGGCAATTGTGCGTGATATCCGTCAAGCTCATGAAAAAGAACAGCCTATTCTTGTTGGAACAACCTCTATTGAAAAGTCAGAACAATTGGCAGAGCGTTTGCGAAAAGAAGGCATTACCGATTTTAGAGTCTTAAATGCTCGCTATCACGAACAAGAAGCATATATCATTGCGCAAGCAGGAGTTCCTAGAGCTCTCACCATTGCAACCAACATGGCAGGACGCGGTACGGATATACAGCTTGGTGGTAATGTTGAAATGCGCATCCGACAAGAGTTACAGGATATCCCGGAAGGTCCAGAGCGGACAGCTAAAATTGAAGAAATAAAAAAAGATGTTCAGAAGCTTAAAGAAAAAGCTTTAGCGGCTGGAGGGCTTTACGTTATCGCTACTGAACGTCATGAAAGCCGTCGTATTGATAACCAGCTTCGTGGACGTTCTGGTCGCCAAGGCGATCCTGGTCGCTCGAAATTCTTTCTCTCTCTTCAAGATGATCTTATGCGTATCTTTGGCTCTAACCGTATGGATGGTATGCTGCAAAAACTTGGATTGAAAGAAAATGAAGCTATTATCCATCCATGGATTAATAAAGCCCTTGAAAAAGCACAAAAAAAGGTCGAAGCACGAAACTTTGAAATTCGTAAAAATCTGCTAAAATATGATGATGTCATGAATGATCAACGCAAGGTTATTTTTGAACAGCGTATGGAGGTCATGAATGCAGATGATTTATCAGAAATGATCCTTGAAATGCGTAATGAAGTCGTAGAGGATCTCGTAGAGGCTTATATTCCATCAGGGACATATTCTGAAAAATGGGATGCAAAAACTCTCGAAGAAGAGCTTCAACAACTCTTTAATCTTGAGCTTCCAGTGGAAGAATGGGCAAACGAAGATGGAATTGCCGAGGAGCAAATTCTAGAGCGTGTATCAAATGCTGTTACAAAACTTGAAAATGAGCGTACTGAACGATATTCTCCAGAAGTTATGGCTTATTTTCACAAAGCAGTATTGCTCGAAACTATTGACACGTTATGGCGTGAACATCTGGTGAGTTTAGACCATTTGCGTTCTGTTGTTGGTTTTCGTGGTTATGCGCAGCGGGATCCGCTCAATGAATATAAGACAGAATCATTTGAACTCTTTCAAAGTATGTTGAAAAATTTGCGCCGAATTGTCACTTCTAAGCTTATGCGCTTTGAAATCATTCAACACCCCACAGAACCGGCCATGCCTGAGCAAACTGATGCTGCTTCTTCTGTCTTTAATGATCAAAGTCAAGAAAATGCTCCCACCTTATGGGCACGATCACAAGAAAATAGATTTGTTAATCCACAAGATCGTGACCCTAACGATATAACCACATGGGGAAAAGTTGGACGTAATGAGCGTTGTCCTTGCGGTTCAGAGAAAAAATACAAACACTGTCATGGAGCCTTTGTTTGAAAAGCAAACTATGCAAATGAATAAAAAGCGAAATTATGAGCAAGAATTGCGCACAGCTGGTTTAAGAGTAACACGTCAACGACGAGTTATTCTTGATATTTTGACTGATACAAATGATCATCCTAATGCATTTGAAATTTTTCAGCGTGCAAACAAAATAGATTCGAATATTTCACTCTCAACTGTTTATCGAACCATGAAAATATTAGAAGGAAATGGAACAATTCATCGCCATAGCTTTAGTGGTGGTCCATCTCGTTTTGAGCAAGCAGATGGGCAACATCATGATCATCTCATTGATATAGAAACAGGACAAGTTATCGAGTTTCATTCTGATGTTATTGAAAAGCTGCAAGAGGAAATTGCAAAATCCCTTGGCTATGATATTATTCATCACCGCCTTGAACTTTACGGAAAAAAAAACTCTTAAAAAAGTAATCATATATCATTAGATAAAATACCTCAGGCAAATCAAATTTTATAAAAATTTACCTTTAAAATATAATAGTTTTCATTGGCAAAAAAAAAGAATTGCTTTATTACCCCTCTTTGTATGATGCTATACGGTAATTCATTGCCAATATTATAACAAACAATCATTGCAACAAAATATTATAAAAATTGTATTATGAAAAATTAGGCCAATATTATCATGGTTTCCTTGCCACAAGATCGTATGAGACAGCTTGAAAAGCGCTTTGAAATAATTGAAAGCCAAATGACGACGAATCCAAATGCTGAAACATATGTCAAATTAGCTTCTGAATATGCAGAACTACAACCCGTTATTACCTCTATACGCGCATTAAATGCTCTTTACGAAGAGATTACAGAATTAGAAACGATTATCAACGATAAACAAACAGATATAGAGATGCGTAATCTTGCCCAGGAAGAGCTACCATCGTTATATAAAAAAGTAGAGCAATTTGAAAAAGAACTCCAGATTCTGCTTTTGCCTAAAGATGTTGCTGATGAAAAAAACGCTATTGTTGAAATTCGAGCAGGAACGGGTGGCTCAGAAGCAGCACTTTTTTCCGGTGATCTTTTCCGCATGTATGAACGTTATGCCCATGCTCACAATTGGAAAGTAGAAGTTATTTCACTTAGTGAGGGGGAAGTTGGCGGATATAAAGAGATTATTGCTACCATTTCAGGAAAAGGTGTCTTTTCTAAATTGAAATATGAATCAGGGGTTCATCGTGTGCAACGTATCCCAGAAACAGAGACAGGTGGGCGTATCCATACATCTGCTGCTACCGTTGCTGTGCTTCCAGAAGCTGAAGATATTGATATTGATATTCGTCCTGAAGATATTCGTATCGACACAATGCGTGCATCTGGAGCAGGAGGACAGCATGTTAATACAACGGATTCAGCTGTTCGTATCACGCATATTCCAACAGGAATTATGGTCGTACAAGCAGAAAAATCACAACATCAAAACCGAGCACGAGCCCTTCAAATTTTACGGGCACGCTTATTCGATATCGAACGACAAAAAGCGGAAAGTGAACGTTCAGCTTCTCGTAAAAGCCAAGTTGGTTCTGGTGATCGCTCAGAACGTATTCGTACCTATAATTTTCCACAAGGACGTGTCACGGATCACCGTATTAATCTAACCTTGTATAAGCTTGATCGCATTCTAGAGGGAGATCTTGATGAGCTTATTCATGCACTCATCTCAGATCACCAAACAGCACTCCTGATGGAAATGGACAATAATTGAACAAATATTCTTTCAAAAATGTCATCCAACAAACTCAAGAAAAATTGCGCATGAAAGGAATTTCTGAAGCCAATCTCGATGCGAAAATACTCATTGAATGGATAACAGGAATAAATGCTGCTGAAAGAGTTTCTAAACCAGATATGCATCTATCTTCTGAGCATATTATACAAATAGAACAGGCTTTACAACGGCGTATTGCAGGCGAACCCGTTTACCGTATTATAGGAGCACGAGAATTTTATGGTATATCTTTTACATTATCTCAAGAGACGTTAGAACCACGCCCTGATACAGAAACGCTGATAGATCTTGTTCTCCCTTTTCTCCAAAAACAGATCGAAAATTCGAGAAGAACAACATTCCTTGATATGGGAACAGGAAGTGGCGCCATTGCCATTGCCATTCTTAAACAAATTCCCCAATCCTATGCAGTCGCTGTCGATATTTCTGAAGATGCCCTTAAAACAGCGACAAAAAATGCAAAAAATGCTGAAGTAGCACACCGCTTCACACCCCTTCTTAGCGACTGGTTTGATTCTGTCACAGATCGCTTTGATTTTATTGTTTCCAATCCACCTTATATCCCCGCAAAAGATATCAAAAAACTTGCAAAAGAAGTGCGCTTACATGATCCATTGCGCGCTCTTGTCGGTGGAAAAGATGGTCTTGATTTTTATCGAAAGCTCGCCCATGAAGCAGCCAACTACTTAAAAGAAAACGGCACTATCGCTGTTGAAATTGGTTACTCTCAAGAAAAAGAAGTTTGCAATTTGTTTGAAACAAATGGCTTCCAATGTTTAGAAATGCGCAAAGACCTCAGTGGAATACCCCGCGCACTTCTATTTGCATGCAAACATTAAAATTCCCAATCATCATCCGTGGTAGCAACCGCCTTGCCAATGACATAAGAAGAACCTGCCCCTGAAAAAAAGTCATGATTTTCGTCAGAGTTTGGTGATAAAGCTGCCAAAATAGCGGGATTAACACGACAAACCTCAGGGGGGAAAAGAGCTTCAAAACCTAAATTCATTAAAGCCTTGTTAGCGTTATAATGAAGAAAAATTTTAACATCTTCTGTCAATCCAAGCGCATCATAAAGATCTTCAGTATATTTGCACTCGATGTTATAAAGATCAAAGAGCAGGTTAAAAGCAAAATTTTTAATTTCTTGTCTTTTGGCTTCATCAAGCTTTGCAAAGCCCAATTGGAATTTATAACCTATATAATAACCATGGACCGCTTCATCACGAATGATCAGTCGAATGAGATCTGCTGTATTGGTTAACTTAGCGCGACTGGCCCAATACATGGGCAAATAAAAACCAGAATAAAATAAAAAGCTTTCCAGCAAAGTCGAAGCAATTTTTTTCTTAAGTGGATCATTTGCTTCATAACGCTCAAGTACTAATCTAGCCTTTTTCTGCAAATGAATATTTTCTTCTGACCATCTAAACGCATCATCAACTTCTACCGTCGAACAAAGGGTTGAAAAAATAGAGGAATAAGAACGTGCATGAACCGCTTCCATGAAGGCAATATTCGTCAAAACTGCCTCCTCATGCTCTGTTATCGCATCAGCCAGAAGCGAAATGGCTCCTACAGTGTTTTGAATTGTATCAAGAAGCGTTAGTCCTGTAAAAACACGAATCGTTAGCTTGCGTTCTTCATCCGTTAAGCTTGACCATGAGGGAATGTCATTGGAAAGTGGAACCTTCTCAGGTAACCAAAAATTCCCAGTTAAGCGGTTCCATACTTCAAGATCTTTCTCATCATGTAATCTATTCCAATTAACAGCGCACACAACAGGATTTTTGGTTGTAATCTTTGTCATATGATGATCTCCTATAAACTGCACGAAACACAGCCATC
>NZ_JBHIOZ010000002.1:66852-78805 GCF_042195805.1 Bartonella sp. AP57NXGY
TCGAAAAAACGTCCATCTGCATAAGCTGATTTTTCAAACCCTGCAAACATTTCTTGACGTTCGTGCGCAATTAAATTGGAAGCCCGTATGGCGTGATATGTCACAATATAAAAATAGATATTGGTAAAATCAATCGCTTCTGGAGACCCATAATAGATCTGCTCACGCGCTAGAAACCCATGCAAATTCATTTGTCCCAAACCAATCGCATGACTTTCAGCATTGCCTTTCGCAATGGAAGGCACACAATCAATATTGCTCATATCCGAAACAGCAGTCAGAGCGCGAACAGCAGATTCCACGGTCTGTCCAAAATCAGGACTTTCCATTGCTTTGGCAATATTCATGGATCCAAGATTACAGGATATATCACTTCCAATCGTGCGATAAGTTAAATCTGTCTCCAGTTCACTCGCCTCACTCACCTGCAAAATTTCTGAACATAAATTGCTCATACTTATGCGCCCAGCTATCGGATTCGATCGATTAGCAGTATCCTCAAATAAAATATAGGGATAACCCGACTCAAATTGAATTTCCGCTAATGTCTGGAAAAAAACGCGTGCACTTATTTTCTTTTTACGAATCTTTGCATTATCAACAAAAGAACGATAATGCTCCGTTAAAGAAATATCGCTAAAGGGCTTACCTGTCACACGCTCGATGTCATACGATGAGAAGAGATACATATCCTCATTATTCCGTGCAAGCTCAAAAGTAATATCAGGAATAACGACACCAAGCGAAAGCGTTTTAATTCTAACTTTTTCATCAGCATTTTCACGCTTTGTATCCAAAAACTTCATAATATCTAAATGATGAGCATGCAAATAAACAGCTCCAGCCCCCTGTCGTGCCCCAAGCTGATTGGCGTAAGAAAAAGAATCTTCCAAGAGTTTCATCACCGGTAAAACACCTGAGGACTGATTTTCTATTTGCTTAATTGGCGCCCCTGCTTCCCGCAAATTCGTTAAACAAAGCGCCACACCTCCACCACGTTTTGAAAGCTGCAAAGCCGAATTAACCGAACGACCTATCGATTCCATATTATCTTCAACACGTAGCAAAAAACACGAAACCAATTCACCTCGTTGTTTTTTCCCAGCATTTAAAAATGTTGGTGTTGCCGGTTGAAAACGTCCTGTAATAATTTCATCCACAAAACTTTCAGCAAGAGCTTTATTCCCTTGTGCCAAATATAAAGCTACAAGACAAACGCGATCTTCATAACGTTCAAGATAACGTTTCCCATCAAAAGTCTTCAGTGTATAGCTGGTATAATACTTAAATGCGCCTAAAAAGGTAGGAAAACGAAATTTAAATGCATAAGCACGTTTAAAAAGCTTTTTAATAAAAGAAAAATCATAAAGCTCAAATAAAGCTTTTTCATAATAACCTTCCTCTATTAAGTAATCTACTTTTTCCTTCAGGTTATGAAAAAAAACTGTATTTTGATTAACATGCTGAAGAAAATATTGCCGCGCAGCAAGCCGATCCATATCAAATTGAATATGACCATTTTCATCATAAAGATTAAGCATTGCATTCAACGCATGATAATCAGTAATCTGATCCGATTTCTGCGATTGTCCTATACCAATTGTTTCCAAAATCTTTCCAATCCCTTTTTTACATAAATAACGTCTTCATCAGTTCCACGCAGCTCAAAACGATAAAGGCAAGGTACACAACATTTTTCAGCAATAATTTTACTTGCTAGATTATAATAGCGACCAAAATTACGATTCCCACCGCCAATAACACCACAAATTAATTTTCGGTTCTCAGCTTCATTAAGAAACTGGACAACGGCTTTCGGCACGGCCCCTCTTCCTTCACCATCTGCATATGTAGGAACAACCAATACATAAGGTTCACCAACCAATGCAGAAGGCTTTCTTTTATCAATTTTGAAGAGTCTTTGCCCAAGCTGCGAGACAAAATGTTCTGTATTACCCGTTGCACTCGAATAATAAACAATAAGCCCCATTAAGCACAAAGACCACTAATCATATCTGGTCTAAAACCAGACCAATGATTTTCACCACAAACAACGACAGGAACCTGACGATACCCCAGAGATTGAACAAAACTGTATGCTTGTTCATCACAGGAAATATCAACAACACGATAATGAATGCCTTTTGCATCAAAAGCGCGGCGTGTAGCATCACATTGGACACAAGATGGTTTGCTATAAATAGTGATCGACATTTTCTTCAACTTTCACAATTCCAAACAATCAACCCTGAAAGGTCAATCTAATAATTTTATAGGTACTCAAGAATAACAAAAAATAGAAATTGTACGCAAAACATGTGGTTATTTTCAAATAATACACAGCTTCCTGAACATAACAGAATTCCTCATCAAATAACTTCAAAAACTATGATGAGAATAAGCGATTATTCTACAACTTAAATGGCAAAGCCCCCTAGTTATAAAACAATCTTTTGCTTGCATTACAATTCCCTCCTGCTGTCTAAAAAACTAATGTTCTAAACTACCGTTTTTCAAGAGCTCTGTTTGCTCTTTTACGGCAAAAATCAATTACAAAAACGAAAGGAAATCCTTCCAAAAGAGACCCTTCAGTAAAAATACTGCTATACCTTTGGCCAATAAACTCTTTACAATAATGGAAATAACTTAGATACCAAACGAAACACACTAACACCCTCTCTTGTGCTTATTTAGAATCACCAATCATTTTGATACTATATATAGTATATACTCTCTCTCTTTCGTCAAGGTGAATTCAATTATTATTTTTAATTTTCCACGATCTTCCCACTAAAATTTTCAGTACTCAAAACTATGTAATAATATAACATTTTGTTGACAAACGTTATATTATTACATAGTTTCCAAAATAATAAGCAACGATGGTAAAAAATATGGATCTGCACTTCAATAAAACAACATTAGGCTATAGGAATAGAATAGCAATAAAGAACTTTTCAGCAAAGTTAAAAGCTGGTTCATTGGTTGCAATAACAGGTGATAATGGCGCTGGAAAATCGACACTGCTAAAAGCCATCGCCGGATTGATTAAACCTCTTAAAGGAAAAATTACAAAACCAAAAAAAAGCCGCATTGCTTATCTTGCTCAGCAATGTAATATAGATCAAACATTTCCAATTGATGTGAAAACGCTTGTAAAAACAGGACTGTGGTCTTTTTGTGGATTATGGAAGAATCAGCGCCCTTATGATTCTAAGATTCAAAATGCTCTTAAAATGGTTGGGCTTACAGAACTCGCACCCCGTTCGCTTGAAACATTATCAGGCGGGCAATTACAACGCGCTCTTTTTGCACGTATCATTGTACAAGATGCCAATATTATTTTACTTGATGAACCTTTCAATGGTGTAGATCATAATACCCAAAAAGACCTTCTTGCTCTGATCACATACTGGCAACAGCAAGGACGCACAATTCTCACCGCACTCCATAACCCTCTCATCGTGCAAGAATTTTTCCCCCAAATGATTCAAATTGATCAACAAAACGCCTTTTATGGAGAAACAACACAGTTTTTAAACAACACCCTTCATCACGTTATGCCACCTCTCACATCCAATTCTTTCCCTATTAGCGCACAAAAACAAAATCTTCTCATCAATGATCCTCTCTTTCTTAGGTTATAAGACGTGTATGCATTTTTTCTTGCCCCCTTTGTTGATTTCCAATTTATGCAAAACGCCCTTATCGGTTCTATTTTTCTGTCTATTAGCGCTTGTCCTGTTGGTGTGTTTTTGATGCTCCGAGGAATGAGCTTGACAGGAGATGCTATCTCTCATGCCATTCTTCCTGGTGTTGCAATTGCTTTTCTGATTTGTGGCTTTTCCCTCATATCTATGACACTTGGTGGTATCTTCGCTGGTCTTATTGTTGCTTTAGCAACCATTTTGATTTCACGAAACAGCTTTCAGAAAGAAGATGCATCCATGACCGTCTTTTATCTTATTGCACTCGCGGCAGGTGTTATTATTATCTCACTGAAAGACTCAACAATTGAGCTGCTTCATCTCTTATTCGGATCGGTTCTTGCACTTGATGCACAAGCCCTTTGGTTAATCACTACTATAATGCTGATTACACTCTGCAGCCTTTGTATTTTTTGGCGTGCACTCGTTTTAGAAAGCTTTGACCCCCTCTTTTTTAAATCACTCTCTCCATTGAGTAAATATATTCATATTTCATTGCTTGGACTTGTGGTGCTGAATCTGGTTGGAGGCTTTCAATCACTAGGAACATTACTTTCCGTTGGTATTATGATGATTCCAGCCATTACAGCCCGTTTTTGGTTTTCACGGCTAGGCCCTATTTGCGCGCTTTCCACTCTTTTTGGAATCATTTCTAGCGTATGTGGTCTCCTGCTTTCTTTTCATCTTTCACTTCCCTCCGGCCCTGCTATCATCATTGCCGCAGGATTTATTTATCTTGTTTCCTGTTTGATAAGTCCACGTGGCTTTATTGTAACATGGTTTCCCCACCTCTTTTATACCTCCTCACTTTAAGGAAAAAAATGTGCCTAAGTTTGCTCAAAAATTTGTTCTTCTTGGAGCTTTATTGCTTGCCCTTTCTCCATTTTCTGCTTCTGCACACAATAAAATCAAAGTTGTTGCGAGCTTTTCTATTCTTGCAGATCTCGTAAAAAATGTAGGAGACAACCATATCTCTATGACCACTTTTGTAGGTCCCAATGCGAATACTCACACTTATGAACCTACCCCCCATGATGCTCAGGCTCTTAGAAATGCTCAAATTATTTTCATCAACGGGCTTCATTTAGAAGGATTTATTGATCGCCTCATTACAGCAAGTGGTACAAAAGCACTTCTTGTCGAAGTTAGCGCTAACATTCCCTCCCTCAAAATGAAAAATCAAGAACATAATGCCCATCACCACCACAGCGTTATTGATCCACACGCTTGGCAAACAATTCCCAATGTCAAAATCTATGTGAAGAATATCGCTGCTGCTTTTTGTAAAATCGATCCACAATCCTGTACCAGCTACAAAAAAAATGCCGAAACCTACATCCAAAAACTTAAAATAGCACAAGATACCCTGAAAACAAAAATTGCTACCATTCCTAAAGATAAACGTATCATTATCACATCTCATGATGCCTTTGGCTATTTTGCCAAGGAATATGGTTTTACTATCCTTGCCCCTCAAAGTGCTTCAACAGAAACTGAAGCAACCGCAGCCGATGTTGCTAAACTTATAAAACAAATTAAAGCGAATAAAGCAACTGCCCTATTCGTTGAAAATATCTCTAATCCCCGTCTCATAAAACAGATTGCAAAAGAAACAGGTTTAACAATTGGTGGAACACTTTATTCTGATGCATTGTCAAACAAAAATGGCCCTGCAGCAACTTATCTCGATATGATGGAACATAATGTAAATACCATCATTGACGCTATCACAAAACATTAAGATCTTCTATAAAAGAGATAAAAAAGAGTTCATAAAATCGTAAGTCTATGATTATGTTACTAATGATACCCCAACAGCTATAATTGATAACATTGATATGAAATAAAGTTACTTTTACAGAGAAATTTATACTCTATAGATTCTAAGATAGATAAAGTAAGTGGATTTATTGCCTCATGGTGCCCAAACTGTCAGCAGTAAGCATTCTATTTTTCAATGCTTCTTTTACAATAACTCTCGACACTTGAAACGATTCATAAGAAGAATTTGGTGTCTCTTTCTTAAAGTATTTTTATCTATCCAACTTCTTTATAACATGCAAGTAGAATTAGTGTATGAATAAAAACCACTTGAAGAAAAAATGCCTCTTATGAAGAGTCTCAACACAATAATTGTTGCAATGTTGGAGACTGAAAGAGAGTATGATAATGGCCCCAGCTTGCATTTTTATAAGCATAAAGATGGCGATACACAATGGATTTTATGTTATACTACTTATAAACGACTGCGTGAAAAAATAGTTGGAACAACCTTGCAAGATATTTTTTAAAAAAAGTGCGTAAATTGGCAACCCAACAGCCTTCTGTTTAGGTATTCTGTTTTGTATGAGAGATGCAATTTTATTCAAAGAACGTAAAAAAATGTGTTCGGCAATGCTTAATCGCCATTATGTAAGAGACATTGGCTAGATGTTTTTGAAAATTGCAATGCTAAATTAAAAGATGATGCTAAAGATAAAATCTATTTTTTATTTGATGCTTTCATATTCTGCCTAAATTAAGCTGTCTCCTCATTTTAGAAATTACACAAGCAGATAAACTTATTCTACTCTGGCATACAAAAACTGAATACAACACCGAACCGTCTTCATATTTTTCTCAAACATACTGCTGTATAAAGTTTAGGTTGATTTATAAGCAACAAAAAGCACGCGCTTTATAAGAAAGTAATATCATAAAACCATTAATAGACTGGCAATATATTGAAAAAATATACCAGCTTTTATAAAATGCTTTGTAAAACAATAATATAATTGTCTTTGTCTCTGCTGATTCTTATAGATGTTCGCATCGATCCCTTATGTTATATTCATAAAGATCTGTTTGAGGATGATCTACAGGCAATTTTTAACTCAAGAATATAGAAAAGATCGATGAGATGTTACAGATGTGTTTCATCTGCTTTTATCGCTAAAAGTAATGAAAATTCTAAAACAAGCACGCCTTCTATCTCTCAGTGATTTTTTGCAACTTATCAGATACCCTTGCTGAGAATTGCATAGTGATTTACATGAGAAAAAATAAACTTGCAGCATGCGCGCATAGGTTTCTCTCTAATTTATGTGATTGGTAAAAAAAACAAATGCTTCTTATAGGAGCTCTGAAACTATTTTAGATCATATGGCCAGCGGTAAGATAGAATGCGCCTATTCTCGTAGAGATTATTTAGAACAGCGTCGTATTTTGTGCATCAAATAGACTTCTTATGTTAGGGATCAAAGCTCAGATATGGGGCGCATCCTTCCTTATCTGTAACTCATTTTTTCTCTCTATTTCTCTCATTTGCTTTTATAATACACATAAATTATTACATCAAGAAACATATTATAATATGTTGTTTTTTATAACAAAATTATAAATGAGTAAAAATATGGTTAATAAAGATTTATTCTATATTGATATTTTTTTATAATGAAAATGATGTTTGAAAATTATATTCTTCTTACAGACCGTGAAAATGCAAAATTTCTTCATATAAATGTTTTGACATTCTCAGCGCTATGGGACAATAGATCATTACCAAAACTGTTAAAATTTTGTTTTTAATCCCATCGGTTACAACCTGAGTTTGTAAATGTAATTGAGCAAGTCAAAACACACCATTATCATGACGCAGCATAAAAGAGAGTCGTATCACATCAATTAATGCTTACTTATTATTTGTGCGCTTTCCTGTGTTTTTATTAAAAGTATGAAAATTCTGATGAGCAACAGTGAAACTTAGTTTTTGACCATAGTCGTGTGTCAAGCGTTCTTTTATTTCAATCGTAAAGATGATACCATTCCAACGCGTTAAAACATGGCAACCTGTTCCAATAAGCTTGATAAGCTCAATTTTTGTGTGAAAGACAGGCCCTTTATCTGGATGTTCGCCCAATAAGATTATTTCAGGTCTG
The DNA here is from genome assembly GCF_042195805.1 of Bartonella sp. AP57NXGY. Lineage (NCBI taxonomy): Bacteria > Pseudomonadati > Pseudomonadota > Alphaproteobacteria > Hyphomicrobiales > Bartonellaceae > Bartonella > Bartonella sp. AP57NXGY. The sequence continues at coordinate 74,477 of NZ_JBHIOZ010000002.1, forward strand.
AATGCTAAAAGATCAGTTTCTTCACCATAAGAAAATGAATGCCCTAAATGTTGTTCTAAGACATAGCGATCAAGAAAATTCATAGGAGGAGAACCAATAAAATCAGCAACAAATGTTGTTGCTGGAGTATCGTAAATTTCCATTGGTGTTCCAATTTGCTCGATAGCTCCTTTATTCAAAACGACTATTCTATCAGCTAATGTCATAGCTTCTAGTTGATCATGGGTAACATAGAGGCTCGTTGTTCCTAATGAACGCTGTAGTGTTTTTATTTCAATACACATTTGCGCCCGTAATTTTGCATCAAGATTTGAAAGAGGTTCATCAAAGAGAAAAACACGGGGTTGACGTACAATCACACGCCCCATTGCAACACGCTGACGTTGTCCTCCTGATAATTGTCGTGGTTTACGATCAAGAAATGGTTCTATCTCCAAAAGCTTTGCAGCATGTGCGATACGTTTTTTAATTTCTTCTTTAGGAGTTTTACGATTTTTAAGACCATATTCTAAATTTCCACGAACTGTCATATGGGGATAAAGGGCATAATTTTGAAAAACCATAGCGATATCACGATCAGCTGGTTCACGATCATTGATACATTCGTTATCAATGCATAATTCACCTGAGGTAACTTGTTCAAGTCCTGCTATAATACGTAATAAGGTCGATTTTCCGCACCCTGAAGGACCGACAAGAACAAGAAGTTCTTTATCGGCAACAGTTAAGTTTAAATCATCAATGACCAGAATGCCGTTGTCATACTGTTTTTTTATATTTGATAACTGGATTATGGCCACAATTACTTCTCCGTTTCAATAAGGCCTTTGATAAAAAGCCGCTGCATGAAGATAACAACAAGAACAGGGGGAACCATGGCAACAACCGATACTGCCATGAGTATATTCCATTGAGGATCATGTTGAAGTGATTCGACAATAAGCTGTTTTAAAATAATAAGGATCGTTTGATGATTTTGATCCGTTGTGATGATAAGAGGCCAGAGATATTGTATCCATCCATAAATGAACATAATGATAAATAAAGCAGCAATATTGCTTTTACTAAGAGGAAGAAGAATATCCTTAAAAAATTTAACTGGACCTGCACCATCAACACGTGCCGCCTCTAAGAGTTCATCTGGAACAGTCAAAAAAAACTGGCGAAATAAAAATGTAGCGGTCGCAGATGCAATAAGTGGAATAATCATTCCACTATAGGTGTTGACCATCCCCAATTTTGCAACAATCTCATAGGTTGGAAGAATACGAACTTCGACAGGGAGCATCAATGTAACAAAAATAAGAACAAAAGCAGTTTTTCGGAAGGGAAAGCGCATGTAAATAATTGCATAAGCAGACAAAAGTGAAATAATAATTTTTCCAACGCTAATCCCAAGAGCCATAATGAATGAATTCATTAAGAGTGGCCAGAGGTTGGGCAAACCCAGCTGTGCAAGGCCATCCCCAAAGATTGTTTTATAATTTTCCAGAGCATATTTCCCAGGCAAAAGAGGAAGTGTTCCTGAGTTAAATGCTGCTGAACTATGAGTTGATGCAATGATAGCAACATAAACTGGAAAGCAAATAATGATAATACCAACAATGAGAGTAATATGGGTTAGAAATTTCAAAACAGGGCGATTTTCAACCATAATTTGTTTCCTAATATTGTACACGGCGCTCAATCCAGCGAAACTGGATAAACGTTAAGACAATAACCATCAACATCAATATTGTTGATTGTGCTGCTGATGCACCGATTATTTGATTTCTAAAGCCATCGTCATATACTTTATAGACGAGGATGCTCGTTGCACGCGCAGGACCTCCAGAAGTTGTATTATCAATAATACCAAAAGTATCAAACATAACATAATTGACATTGACAATAAGAAGGAAAAACGTCGTTGGTGAAATTTGCGGGAAAACCACTGTCCAAAATCGTTTAAAGGGACCAGCACCATCAATGGCGGCTGCTTCTATTTGAGAACGCGGAACAGACTGAAGACCTGTAAGAAAAAAGAGAAAATTGTAAGAAATTTGTTTCCAACTAGCCGCAATGACAATAAGAATCATTGCTTGAGTGCCATTAATACGATAATTCCATAGCACCCCTATTTTCTCGAGAAAAAAAGGGATAATTCCGATGGTGGGATGAAAGATAAACAGCCACAATATACCTGCCAATACTGGAGCAACAGCATAGGGCCAGAGCAAAAGCATTGTATAAGCCTTTTTTGCACGGATGACACGATCAACACAGACAGCTAAGAGAAGTGATATTGTCATTGAAGCGACAGTAACTGAGATGGAAAATACTGCGGTTGTAAAAAGCGATTGCCGATAAGTAGGATCAGAAAGAACGGTTAGATAATTCTCAAAACCAATAAAGGTTGTTGTAAAGCCAAAAGGGTCTTCACGCTCAAAAGATGATTTTATTGCTTGAGCAGCAGGCCAAAAGAAAAACAAAAAAGTCACAAGAAGCTGAGGAAAAAGCAGTCCGTAAGAAAGTAGACTATTTTTAAAATATGCATGTTTTTCTTGCATTCATAGGGCTCTTTAAATGTAGAGACTTTAAAAAAGTAAACAAAAAGGACTCAACCGTTTTTGTTGAGTCTTTAATGTTTAACAATAAAACGAAATTAATGATTAGATCTTTCAAATTCACGCAAGAGTTTATTTCCACGTTCAACGGTCTCATCTAAACCATCTTTCGGCGTTTTTGAACCACTAAGAACAGCTTCCAACTCTTGATCAAGAATGGCACGAATTTGTGGTAAATTACCAAATCTTATCCCTTTTGAGTTAACTGTTGGTGGATTAAGATTAATCTGTTTGATAGCTATATCCGCACCTGGCGTTTTTTCATAGAAATGTTGTTTTTTGCTCAATTCATAAGTCGCTTTTGTGGTTGGGAGATAACCTGTTTCCTGATGCCATTTTGCTTGATTTTCTGTTTTTGAAAGAAATTTAAGAAAAGCGGCTGCCCCTGCATATTCCTTTGGAGTATGGCCCTTAAACGCCCAAATAGAAGCTCCCCCAATAACTGAATTTTGTGGTGCTCCTTCTGTATCCTTATAGTACGGTAGCATACCAACCCCCACATTAAACTGAGCTTCAGAAACAATTCCAGCATGTGATCCTGAAGATTGCATAAAAATTGCACAATTTTGTGCCATAAACATTGGTGTTGAATCTAATGCACCTGCTGGACCACCATAACGGAAAATACCTTGATCAGACCACTTTTTCAGGTCAGTCCACATACGCACTTGTAAAGGTCCATTAAATGTAAGTTCTGAATCAAGTCCTTTAAAGCCATTTTCCTTCGTTCCAAAAGGAACATTATGCAACGCTGAAAAATTTTCTATACCAATCCATTGAGCGGCATAAGCCATTGTAAAACCACAAGTTGCCGCTTTAGTCTCAAGAATTTTCTTGGAAAAGTTTTCTATATCTTGCCACGTTCTAGGAGGCTGTTCTGGATCAAGCCCTGCTTTTTTAAAGATATCTTTGTTATAATAAAGGATGGGTGTTGAAATATTAAATGGCATAGAGACGATACGTCCCTGTTCATCGGAGTAATAACCACTAATAGCAGGGAAATAATCTGTAGGATCAAATTCTTGTTTTGTATCAGCCATAAGTTGATAAAATGGGTAGATTGCACCTTTTGCAGCCATCATAGTTCCAGTACCAACGTCATAAATTTGAGCAAGTACTGGCTGTTTCTTTCCACGAAATGCTGCAATGAGTGAAATCAATCCCTCTTCATATTCACCGCGAAATGAAGAAACAACTTTATACTCAGATTGACTTGCATTAAAATCGTTAATGAGACTTTCAGTTTGCTTTCCTAATTCACCACTCATAGAATGCCAAAAGCTGATTTTTGTCTGTGCAAAACTTTCTGTCATCCCCGCTGTGGACATTATGATAGCAACCGTGGCCGCTATGGAAAGATAAAAACGACTCATGCTTCACCCTTTCTGAAGTGATGGAATACAAACTACCCCTAAATTTATAGTATTACACATGAACATGCTATGACAGTTTTATTTCAGAAACATATTCTCTCATTTAAACAGGAACCACCTAAAGGTCAAATGAATTTGTTTAAATTTATTTATTTTCTTTTATAAGCTTTCTTATGTATTCACGAAATACGCGTTTGTAACTATCTGAAAAAAGTGAGATGGCTTAAATAAGAAAAGTCACTTGGTAAAAAGATATAGATCGTAAATATCATTTCAATGACTATTTTAATATCTGGATTTACTTTTTTAAAAAGAATTGTTTATTCTTTTATTATTTGTCTTATAACTTT
>NZ_JBHIOZ010000002.1:78905-92288 GCF_042195805.1 Bartonella sp. AP57NXGY
CTTATAACTTTAACACGATGTTGCTACTGAATTTAAAGAAGAGACAAATAGAATTTTTTTAAAATTAAGAAAATCATTTTGAAGCGCTTAATAGTCTCTTTCCCTGTAACAAGATCACACCCCTCACGCAAAACAAAATGACACTGTATAACCAATTTCCATGCTGTTAAAAAATCTTTCAATACATCTACATTTCATGATAGCACCTATAAAATAAGCCCTAAAGCCTCTCCATTAAAGTATATAAGACTTTTTGTATGCCATCATTTTTACACTTCATAAAAGTGTAAAACGACATCATCATGTGCGATCCTAATGCTTCAACAAATCTTGCATTTAAAATACGTTAAATGAATATTTTTATTCTTTTCTCAATCATTTTTTATCCACACACCAACCCTGCTTGTAATGTGCAAACGAATGATTTTGATTGATTCATTGTAAAAATATTTGAAATAAGAGAATCTTACGTATTAAGGTCTCTTACTCACATGAATAAAATATTAATTATGATTATAAATCAATGTATTATTGTCGTATATTAGATAATTTTTCTTCTTTCATTACGCTAACTTTATGAAGATATATAGTTCCTTTTGTGTTGATGTATTTTTACCTTTGTGCACACAATTGCAATGCGAGATCAGGTTGATCTGTCGTAATATAATGTACAGGCATATCAAGCCAATATGATAACCGAGCTTTTCCATTAATTGTCCATACCCCTACAGTAAAACCAGCCTCAAGAGCTGATTCAATAAAGTTCTGTGAAACAATAGAGCCATCTAAACTTAGATCAGAATAACCTAATTGCTTCCATTCAGAAAAATGACGGTACATATCACCTTCGAAATTATCAACACATGGACCAGATGGTATTCCTGCTTCAATAAAAGGACGAAGGATAAAAGGATCAAAACTAATAGCAGAAACCCGTTCTGATAAATTTCGGCTTTTTATTAGCGCAAGCGCTTTTTGGGATAATATTGTTTCGCGCTCCACTTCACCGCATGTCTTGATTTCAAGATGCAATGCAACATTCGTTGGTGCTAAAAGATCAAGCACTTCTTCTAATAAGGGAGGTGCTTCTTGGCTTCCTTTTACGCAGAGTTGTTTGCGTGTTTCATTATCAATGTCGTGAATATACCCCTTTTTTCCAACCAATTGGTCTAGACGGAAGTCGTGAAAGACAACCACTTCACCGCTTTTTAGCAAATGAACGTCGCATTCAACTTCATCAACACCTAACGCTATAGCATTATTAAATGCCGAAAGGGTATTTTCAGGATAAAGATGAGCTCCTCCACGGTGTGCAACAATTTTTTTCTCAGACATGCAAAATCCCACACTTCTCAATTTTAAACGATATTGACGTACAGATTGCCAGATAAAAGCTTATATCATATGAAAATACACAATCATTTTTAAATGATTTTTTCTACACTTTTCGAATATCAAACCCTCAGTCATATTTTATTCTTAAAAGACTTATCCTTCATTTTAATTATTCCCATTCAATAGTACTAGGAGGCTTTGAGGTTACATCATATACAACACGATTAATCCCTCTAACTTCGTTAATAATACGTGCTGCTGTCTTACTTAAAAACGCCATATCATAAGGATAAAAATCAGCAGTCATTCCATCTACAGATGTGACGGCGCGAAGAGCACAAACAAATTCATAAGTGCGACCATCCCCCATAACACCAACAGTTTGAACTGGAAGAAGAACAGCAAAAGCTTGCCAAATTTCATCATAAAGACCGGCCTTACGGATTTCCTCAAGATAAATAGCATCTGCTTCGCGTAAAATTTCTAATTTTTCACGTGTTACAGCACCTGGACACCGAATTGCAAGGCCGGGACCTGGAAAAGGATGGCGACCAATAAACTGCTCCGGTAGCCCTAACTCTCGTCCTAGCGAGCGAACCTCATCCTTAAAGAGCTCACGTAACGGTTCTACAAGTTTCATCTTCATCTGTTCTGGTAGCCCACCCACATTATGATGGCTTTTAATGGTTACCGTTTCACCAATAGCAGACACACTCTCAATAACATCTGGATAAAGTGTTCCTTGTGCTAAAAACTCTGCACCTCCTATTTTTTTCGTTTCTTCTTCAAAAACTTCAATAAAAAGGCGACCAATTGTTTTGCGTTTTTTTTCTGGATCTGTCTCACCTTTTAAAGCATTAAGAAACACATCAGCAGCATTAACGTGAATAAGCTCTATATTATAATGATCACGAAAGAGCGTGAGAACTTCTTCAGCTTCATTCTTGCGCATCAGCCCATGGTCTACCAAAATACATGTCAGTTGATCTCCTATAGCTTCATGAAGGAGTACCGCTACAACAGATGAATCCACTCCCCCTGAAAGACCACAAATCACACGACTTTTCCCAACTTTTTGTCGTATCGTAGCAATTGCCTGCTCACGATAAGAAGCCATTGACCAATTGCCTTTAATAGCAGAGATCTTATGAACAAAATTTTGCAAAAGTTTTGTACCATCCGGTGTATGGATAACTTCAGGATGAAACTGTACCGCATAAAAATGTCTTTTTTCATCCGCAATAGCCGCATAGGGAGCTCCTTTTGAGGTTCCTATGACACGAAAACCTTCTGGTAAAGCTGCCACACGGTCACCATGGCTCATCCATACTTGATAACGAGAACCTTTTTCCCACACTCCATCAAAAAGGGCACTCTCTTCTTGAACTTCCAAAAAAGCACGCCCAAATTCACGCTCATGTCCAGCTTCAACCTTTCCTCCAAGCTGAACACACATGACTTGTTCACCATAGCAAATACCCAAAATCGGAACACCCGCCTCAAAAATTTCCATTGGTGCACGCGGAGAGCCCTCATCAATAACGGAATAAGGACTCCCTGATAAAATAATAGCTTTAGGATTTATGCGGCGCACAGCTTCTAAAGCCAATTGAAAAGGAGCAATTTCACAATATACCCCCATTGCTCGTACCCGTCGTGCAATAAGTTGTGTAACTTGTGAACCAAAGTCAATAATAAGAACAGTGTCTGGATGTGATATGCTCATAGAAAACCAATCAACAATTGTAAAAGAAAACTCATGAGAGTTATGATTTAATCTTTCTCTTTTCACAAGCCTATTTTCTTACGAAAAAGATTATTCTCGTAAAGTTTATGATAAAAAGTGCAAAAATATGGATCAATGTTTTTTTTGCAACACAGATAAAAAGAACCCATCTGTTTGTGTTGTGGCTGGCGACAAAGTAAGTCCATAATTTGAAAAAACTGGTTGCACAGGAGAAAAACTAAAATGTTTCTGCCAAAGCGCTGGCATATCTATTGGAGAAAAATGAGAATGTTGTTGAAGGAAATGGGAAATTTGTTCCTCATTTTCATCTGTAAAAAGAGAACAGGTAATATAGATTAAGCGCCCATTTGGCTTAAGATAAGCTATCGCTTCATTCAAAATATCCCTCTGTTCTGTTTGGCGTTGTTTCACTTGTTCTAATGTTAAACGCCATTTCGCATCTGGACGACGACGCCATGTTCCTGTCCCACTACATGGTGCATCTAGTAGAACTCTATCCATCTGGCCTATTAATGGCTTCAATTCTTCTTTTTGTGCTCGTGTTTGTACATTACGAACACCAGCGCGTCGAAGACGATCAAAAATAGGAGCTAAGCGCGCTTTATCGGAATCATAAGCATAAATTTGCCCACGATTGTTCATATCGGAAGCTAAAGCTAATGTTTTGCCACCAGCACCTGCACAATAATCTAATACCTGCATGCTCTCTTGCGCTTCCACAAGGTGAGCAACAATTTGAGATCCTAAATCCTGTATTTCAAAGTGTCCTTTTTGAAAAGCTGGTTCCACTTGAACATTGGGATGACGATTAAACTTTTCAATCGGTGCAATTCTTAAAGCTTGCCCAAACCATGGAAAAGATTTAAGTTTGGTTTTTGCTAATTCTTTCAGCACCTTTTCTGGTGTTGCCTTTAGGTTATTTACCCGTAGGTCTAAAGAAGGACGCGTTGCTAACGCAGCCGCTTCAGTGATCCAATTATCACCAAATAAAGGACGCAGATGCGCTTGACACCATTGCGGAATATCACCACGAATATAGTCTGGAGCATCCACTAATTGCTGACCTTGCCACGATTTACGCTGTTTAGCCCCTAATAACTGCGGTGCAAACCGATCTTCTGTCAACTCACCGTCAATTTGCTCCAGCGTCATTTTTCCAGAATCTAATAAGGCACCAAAAACGATATCTCGGATATCATCACTCTCCATACGCCATTGTAAAGAATAACGTCGTCTTAAAACATCATAAACGATTGTACCAATAGCTGCACGATCACCTGCTCCAGCAAAGCGATGAGAAAGACCCCAATCCTTTAAAGCTTCTCCTACTGGGCGATGCTTCATTTCTATCTCTGTGAGAACATCTATTGCTGCTTGCAAACGCCCACCTAATCGCATTCATTTCTCCCATTAAAATAATAAAATTTTAAATCATCTAAAAAATAATATTATCGCCTTCTTGCCAATGAAACCTTCTCAACGCCATAAAAAATTTACATTCAATCTTAAAACGATCTGATCATACTTTTTTATAAGATCCAATTTAGAGTATCTAAATTTTTCCTTTCATCTTCTGCCCATTCGTTTTTTATCCTTCTACCTCTTATACTAAAAGATACGTAGCCATCCATAAAAAACTTATTTCCGCCATGCATTACGAAAAAAACAAACTCTTTAATTTATTGGCGTAAAATAAAGTTTACGAGGATTGTCTGAACAATAGAAAAAATCTTCTCATAAAATTAAACAAGCTCATCTTACGTTCAACAAAAAATTAACTTTTTAGAAAATGCTTGGAACCACTATTTGGCATGACCGTTTTTACTCTAATGGCAACTGCCAGACAATTTTAAAGGAGAAAATAATGACTTATAATAATGGAAAAACAACTTCGTCTAAAAGCCGTCATAATACAATGCCCTCAAACAACGGAAAGAAATCCGTTCAAAGTGATCAGACAAACACTCGCCAACGTGCGTCAAAGACTGGACGGAAGACAACAAAAAGTTAATTCTAATTTTATATAACTTATTTCATATAGTCTTAACAGAAAGAATTAGAGTTTTAACCTCTAATTCTTTCCTTTTTGGGATTATTACACCAAATTACAAACAGAAAAAGCGCAGTCTCTCTTTCTTGTTCTCGGCAAATTTTATATTTATGCAATATGATATTAGGCTCTTGTATCTTTAAACTGGCCCACGATAATTTGGACTCTCTCGTGTGATAGAAACATCATGCGTATGACTTTCATGGAGTCCCGCATTCGTAATACGTACAAACGTTGCTTTTTCACGAAACTCTACGAGATCTTTTGCTCCAACATACCCCATCGAAGCACGAAGTCCACCAGCAAGCTGATGTAGAACTGATGCTATAGGACCTTTATAAGCCACCTGCCCCTCCACACCCTCAGGAACCAACTTAAGTTCATCACGAACATCATCTTGAAAATAGCGATCTGCCGATCCTCGTGCCATAGCACCAACAGATCCCATGCCGCGATAAGCTTTAAAGGATCGTCCTTGATAAAGATAAACTTCGCCAGGACTTTCTTCTGTACCCGCTAAAAGAGAGCCAATCATAGCAGCACAAGCCCCACCTGCTAAGGCTTTAGCAAAATCACCCGAAGCTTTTATCCCCCCATCAGCAATAACGGGAATGCCCGCTTTTTCAGCAACTTCTGCAGCATTCATAATGGCTGCAAGCTGAGGAACACCAACACCTGCAACAATTCGCGTTGTGCAAATAGAACCAGGACCAATCCCAACTTTTATAGCATCCGCACCACTGTCAATCAAAGCCTGTGTTGCTTGAGCAGTCGCCACATTACCAGCAATAATAGCTGGAGAAAACGTCATTTTTTTAATACGCTCAACAGTGTCTAATACACGCTGAGAATGTCCATGTGCAGTATCAATTACTAGAATATCAACGCCTGCATCAATTAATCGTTCAGCCCGCTCAAACCCATCGTTCCCTACACTACTTGCAGCTGCAACACGCAAGCGACCTTGTGAATCTTTGGCAGCGTTTGGATTTAATTTTGCTTTTTCAATATCCTTAACTGTTATCAGTCCGACACAACGATTCTGTTCATCCACAACTAATAATTTTTCAATACGATGATGATGTAAAAGATACTTCGCTTCATTGAGTTGAACATTTTCACGCACTGTGATTAAATTTTCATGCGTCATTAATTCATAAATTTTTTGTTTAGGATCCGATGCAAAACGCACATCCCTATTTGTCAAAATGCCAACAAGCCGTCCAGCAGTTTCACCTTTAGCACCATTTTCAACAACCGGAATACCGGAAATACCATGAGAGCGCATCAAAGATTTTGCTTCTTCAAGTGTTGCATCTGGTCCAATGGTGACTGGATTAACAACCATACCAGATTCAAACTTTTTTACTTGGCGAACTTCTTCTGCCTGCTCTGCAGGAGACATATTACGATGAATAACCCCAAGACCACCAGCTTGAGCCATAGCAATTGCCAAACGCGATTCTGTTACCGTATCCATTGCCGCAGAAAGCAATGGCAAATTGAGCTTAATATCCGCTGCAATGCGCGTACTGAGATCCACTTGACTAGGCATAACAAGAGAATGACCGGGTTGTAAAAGTACATCATCAAAAGTCAGTGCCAATGCACCTGTCCCCGTTTCAACAATCTTTGCCATATCAAAATTCCTTTTATAATAAAACACCGCAAGAAGCTTTAAAATACAACTGCGGTTCTCATACATGGTAGATTGGCAAAAAATTATGCCATGCTACAAACAAAATGAAAAGAAAAATAAATATTTTTTTTAAGTGTGGTTTATAAAAATTTACAATTGTGATTCAATAGGTAACCAACTTATTATTTTTGCAAATGCGCGACGCCAAAAATTGCTTTCTGGCTCATAGTCAATGCTATATTTTTTTTCATTTTCAATAAAATCCCAATAAATACGATTATTATCACCAAGACGCAGATGATAGCTCATTTCCCCTGTGGTTTCTTCAGAAAACAACAAATCTAATCTTGCTGTAATGGGAGCACATTCAAAAAGAATGCCCATTTCTGTATTTAATGATGCTGATCTTGGATCAAAATTTAAAGATCCAATAAAAGCTGTTTTACGATCAATTAAAAAAGCTTTGGCATGTAGACTTGCCTTACTCGATCGAAACAATCGTAACCCATGAGTATTGCCTTCCGCTTTTAATTCATAAAGATTAACACCACTTTTCAACAATGCCTTACGATAAGGTACATAACCACCATGCACTAATGCTACATCAGTAGCTGCTAAAGAATTTGTCAGAATTTTGACATCAACACCTTTTGAAACCAAATTACTAAAATTCTGCGTGCCAACCTTACCAGGAACAAAATAAGGTGACGTAATCTGAACCGTTTTTTGGGCATTTCCAATAACCTTTGAAAGTGCCTTCATAAGCCAATTACTTGCTTTTTTACGCAATGCTTTTTCTGGAGGGTCAGAAAGAACAACAACTTTGTCTGCTAAAAATAACCGCTTTCCTGTTTGGATAAAACAATTAAAGTTAATGTGCTCTTTGACATAATCTAAATAAACTTTTGCAACTTTGGAATCACGAAACTTTCGTAATTTATCTTTCCAATAGCTAAGATCACTTGCGCTTTTAGGAACAACCAAAGTATGAATTGGCAAAACAACAGCACTATTCCAAAAATCATCAAAGATACTTTCTACCTTTTTAACAGAAGGACCGATTAACATCAAATCTAAATCTCGAAAATGGGATTCTTTACCAGCATCAAAATAAGAATCTGCAAGATTACGTCCTCCTACAAAAGCGACCCTGCCATCAACAATAAAAGCTTTATTATGCATTCTACGTGTTACAGTAATTGCCCGTAATATAATTTCTAAACCACGGCGTAAACCACCTTTACGCGATCGCCCTGGATTAAACATTCTCACCTCAATGTGAGGATGTTTATCTAGCGCAATATAAGCTGGATCACGTGCCTGAGCATTAATATCATCCAAAAGAAGCCGTACCCGAACCCCTCGATCAGCTGCCTCAACTATTTCACTTAATAATAGGCGCCCCGTTAAATCATCATCCCAAATATAATACATCAGATCAAGGCTACGCCCAGCCTCTGCAGCTCCTATTGCCCGAACACAAAACGCATCCAAATTGCTGATAATGAGGGAAAGGGCATCTTTATCAATCCCCAATCCATTTTCTTTCTCAGCTAATTGACTGACGATACGATCAAGCTTAGTTTCATCTTTCTGAAGAGGTAACGCATAAGAACATTTTCCCCTAGCATTTTTCACAAAACGCCCATAGGTGTAGATTGCCAACATAGATGCAATAAAAAAAAAGAGGACAAAACCAATAACAATCTGTAAAAGAGTCAAAGAGGGCAAACTTTCTATTTTAAACTATCACATCATCAGTAATGCAAACGATAACACTAATCACTTTATCTTAATCGTATAGCAGATAAAATGCCACTTCTTGCTTAAGAGAGTATAAATTTAATATTGATGATACAAAAATTTTAGCGGTAGTATTTAAAAGTTTTTAAAAATGCTTCTCTGTTTTAATAAATGTAAACTTAACTAAAATTGTATAAATTGAAACAAACGATTAAAATAGTCACATAAAATTTATATTTGATTTAAATCAACAAAATCATCCACTATAGATAAATTTTACAATAAATGATTGTTTTCTTCAGCTTTCCCCCACGGACTTTATCAAAATTCACTCTATTTTTTGAAACGCTTGCTTGTCATGAAGAGAAATTTGTTATGAATTTACTTTCGTTCTTGATTTCTTATTGCTCTCAATTCTTCCATTTTTCTATAAAGTGTAGAGCGACCAATATGAAGGCGACGCGCAATCTCACTCATATGTCCTTTATAATGTTTAATCGCTTTCTCTATAATATCATGCTCCATTTCTGCAAAAGTACGTACATGCCCATCAGTATTCAAAAATTTTATCGATTCTTGCTCATTATCTTCTTGCATATTACCCTCAATGATATTGGGAACATTCATTAATGAATTTCCCATTAATTGCGGAAAATCTCGAACAGTTAATAACGGTCCTTCACTGAGTAAAATCGCACGAAATAAAAAGGTTTCAAGCTCATTTCTATTGCCAGGCCAATCATACTGCATAAGCAAGGAAAGAGCAGAGCCTGCTAAACCATGGACATGTGATCGCCCTGTTTCTGTGATAATGCGATCAATCAAACGTTGTGTGATCTCTGGAAAATCATCCCTTAATTCTCGTAAAGCAGGAACGCTAATAGACAAGTGAGAAAATTGTTCAAACAAACTATGCAAAAAAAAGTTCTCATTAACCAAGTCCTTTAAACGCGATGTTGAAATAGCGATGATCCGAAAAGGAAAAAAATCTCCTTTTGTATCCCTTTCCCTTTCTTTAAGGTAATGAGCAAACCGTTTTTGCTGTATGGGCTCAAGTCGATCAATATCACAAAGGCAAAGTGTCCCTTTTTCAAGAGAAGAAACCAATGGTAGGAATTCTTTAAACCACTGCTGATTTTCTTCTTCTGGATCAACGATGGCTGAACATTGAAAGCGAACAAAAACACCCTCCGAAAATAATCCCTCATGATGAATAATCCGAGCTAATGTCTCACGTCCTGTTCCAGCTTCTCCCTCTATCAAAAGATTCTGTAAAGAAGTTGCTGCTTGTCTCGATTGTTCTAATACTATCTGCATAGCTCTACTTTTTACGCAAAGATCAGAAAACCGTAAATGATTCTCTTTTTTTCGCCGAATATCTCGAACCTCATGCTCCAAGGCAGAAATAAGAGCAAGGATATCCAAAGTAACTCTTACACGTAATAATGTTACTGGATGGATCCAATAATCAATAGCTCCAGCTGTTAAAGCTTTCTGGAGTAAATGCTGATTCTCTTGTTGTGCTATAACGACAATAGGAACAGAAACACCAGCAACTCTAATCATTTTAATCAAATCGCTCACACTCAAATCACTCATAACGACATCAAGGAGTGCAAGCACAATGTTTTTACGCCTGTGTAAAAGATCAATCGTACGGAGACCATTTTCTGCTTCAATGACACGATAACCAAAACCTCGCAGCATAGAAGAAAGTTCTATACGTCTTCCATAATCTTCACTCGCAACAAGAATGGGACCAACCATAATGTCAATAATCTCCTTTGAGACTACTTAGCAGCTTAATATAAAAATTGTTGTAAACCATAAGAAATATTTTACCTCTTGTGTTTCACTTACGAAATTCATCAAGCTGTCAATTAAATACAACATTAAGGCATTTTTTTCCATTTTTTTGCTTTTTCATTGATTTTTATCAAATTTTTCATATTGACTCATGGGGTAATTTAATAATGTTATAGAAACTAGAGAGCAAAATAATCTAAATAGAGTGCAATAAATGAAACATACCTATCATATTTTATGTCTTACAATTACCGCCTTGCTGTTAAGTGCCTGTAACTTTTCGCGATATTATAACTCAAATATGCCAACTGGAATTGATGGAAAATGGGTTGATGAGAATGGTATTATTTCTTCTTTCCACAATGGTGTTTTTGAAACGCATGCAGCAGATACAGAAGAAAAACTATCAGAAGGAGCATATAATTATCTCAATGCCCAAAATATAGAAATTGAAATACGCTCTATTCTCCGTGGAACAATTTCTAGAGTCAATTGTACAATGTCATATGACGCCACACAACTTCTCTGCACCTCACATACAGGAGCACAGTTTTTCCTTAAGCGGAAATCTTAACAAAGTACAAGGGAAACCTCTCTTAAGAACAGAGGGAGCACACACATTAAGCAGGAGGCGATATCCTTTCTCCTCCTGATAGAAAATCCTCTCTAAAATACGCAAAGAGGCTGGTATAATCTTTACCCTGAAAATTTTCTAAACATTATGAAATGCGTAAAATAATCATTTTCTTCCACAAAATATCAGTAAAGCCACCTCACAATAAAATTGTAACTTTGTATCATTCAATCTATTTCAACCTAAAATAACATTTTATTTGATAGGGAACTTTAATCTAAGCAGCGCCAATGCGCAAAAGATCATGAAAATGAACAATTCCTATCGGTTTTTTATCTTCAACCACAAAAAATGCACCAATCTGATGATCATTAATAAAAGCTGTTGCTGCACCAACAAGTGTATTTGGCTTTACAACTTTAGGAGCTTTGGTCATCACCTCGTCAACATTAAATTTTGATAAATTAAAATGAATGTTACGTGCAAGATCGCCATCAGTTACAATTCCGATTAGTTCACCTTCTTGATTCACAACACCAACACAACCAAAATGTTTTTCCACCAAAACATTCATCGCTTCAGTCATAGCTGTTCCCTGCATAACCAAAGGAATATTATCACCCTCATGCATAATATCACACACGTATTTAAGGCTTGCACCAAGAGAACCACCAGGATGATATATTTTGAAATCCGTTGCGGTAAAACCACGCATTTCTAAAAGAGAAACCGCTAATGCATCTCCCATTGCCAATTGCATAATTGTTGAAGTTGTAGGGGCTAAACCATGGGGGCACGCCTCTTCTATCTTTGGTAATAATAGTACAATATCAGCTTGTCGTCCTAACACAGAGTGCTTACTTGATGTCATCGCAATAAGGGGGATACGAAAACGCGCCGCATAACTTATAATACCACTTAACTCTTGAGTTTCACCAGACCATGATAAAGCAAGAATAACGTCATCAGAGCCAATCATACCAAGATCACCATGATTGGCTTCTGCAGCGTGAACAAAAAAGGCAGGTGTTCCAGTTGAGGCTAAGGTTGCTGCAATTTTTGTCCCTATATGACCACTTTTTCCAAGACCAGTAATAACCACATGTCCACGAGCATTTCTAATAGTTTGAACAGCCGCTTCAAAAGAAGAAGAAAGACTTTCCAGAAGAGCTTTTTCAAGAGCTTCAAGCCCCTGCTTTTCACTAGCAAGTGTTTTAAGCGCTGATGCTACTGCACCTTGCAAAGCCATATGAGGAGACGATATTGTCATAATCAAATTCGACCAATAAAATTAAGTGAGAGATCTATATCACTTTTCGACATTAATGGTTTCTAGTAAATTTTTCAATGAAGCAGAAACGTGGCTGTGCATATCAGCGCGTGCCAAAGAAAATGCAACGTTGGCTTCAATAAAACCAGCTTTAGAACCGCAATCAAAAGTGCGCCCTTTTACTTGCAAACCCCAAAAATCTTGCTCATTTGAAAGCCGTATCATAGCATCTGTTAATTGAATTTCATTTCCTGTTCCCCGTTCTTGAGTGGAAAGAATATTAAAAATTTCTGGCTGCAAAATATAACGTCCATTGATGTACAAATTTGATGGTGCCGTACCTTGTGCTGGTTTCTCTACCATTTTTGTGATTTCAAAACCATTTGCAATCTGTTTGCCTTTCCCAACAATACCATATTTATGTGTTTCTCTAGGATCGCATTCCTGAACTGCTATAATATTTCCCCCACCCACCTTTTCATAAAGGCTCATCATTTCAGAAAGACAGCCCTTTTTCGCTTGTATCAACATATCCGGTAATAACAAAGCAAAAGGTTCCCCTGCAACTAATTCACGTGCACACCAAAGAGCATGCCCTAATCCCAAAGGTTGCTGTTGCCGAGTGAAAGAAGTTGACCCTGGTAATGGCTGTAAACGGTATAAGTGTGCAAGATCTTCTTTCTTTCCACATTCAGCAAGTATCGTGTATAATTCAACTTGCGCATCAAAATAATCCTCAATGACTGCTTTGTTACGTCCAGTCACAAAAATAAAATGCTCAATACCAGCTTCCCTCGCCTCATCCACAACATATTGAATAACAGGTTTATCAACAACTGTTAGCATTTCTTTAGGAATCGTTTTTGTCGCAGGAAGAAAACGCGTACCAAGACCTGCTACTGGGAATACTGCTTTCCGGATTTTACGCACACTCACCCTCCTCAATGAATTCATATAACTTTTTTGTTTTATTTATCATATGTTTTTACGAAATGGTAAAAAAGATATCTTATTGTTTTGATTATCATTATAATGAGCAATAAAAATGTAAAAAGAGTCTGAGAATTTATTGAAGGGATTAAAACGTATTATTTATTTCAGTTTTTTCCTCTTCTTGATCATATTATCGATTAAACTAAATACAAAATAAAGTTATTGCACATCTAATGAATTGAATATTAATGGGGATTTCAAAATGCAAAAAACAGAATTGAAGACT
>NZ_JBHIOZ010000003.1:0-13173 GCF_042195805.1 Bartonella sp. AP57NXGY
GTTTTGCTATTCGTGAAGGTGGTCGTACTGTTGGTGCCGGTATCGTCTCTAAGATCATTGAATAAATAATGCTTGTTAAAGGGGTGTTAAAAGTGTTTTAGTTTTGAGAGTTAGGGGTATAGCTCAGTTGGTAGAGCGGCGGTCTCCAAAACCGCAGGTCGCGGGTTCAAGTCCTGCTGCCCCTGCCAAAGGGGGATTTTACATATAAGGGAGTGGATTTTGCTGCCTTTTTCGCTTTTTTTGATATGGGGCTTGTTTTTTTGTGTGTGAAACGGTATTGAATAGAAAGTAAAGAAATTGCATAAGTCTGAAAGTTGGCTTTTGCATTTTTTCCTGTTTATTTTGTTCTATAAAACACAATAGGACTAGAGAGAGTATAGTGTGACGATGGCATCTAAAACCAATCCGATTACCTTTTTGAAGCAGGTTTATGCAGAAACAATTAAAGTGAAATGGCCTACACGTCGTGAGACGGTTATTTCTACTATTATGGTTTTGTTGGTAACTGCATTGGCTTCAGCTTTCTTTTTTATTGTGGATCAGGTTATGCATTTTGGTGTTTGGCGGGTTATTGATCTTCTGAAATATCTTTTTAGTTGAGAATGTAAGGAAGTGTGACTGTGGCAGCTCGTTGGTATATTGTTCAGGCATATTCAAATTTTGAAAAGAAAGTAGCGGAAGCTATTGATAAGGAGGCAAAGCAAAAGGGACTTGATCATCTTTTTGAAAAGATTTTTGTTCCAACAGAGCGTGTTGTAGAGGTTCGTCGTGGACGCAAAGTTGATACTGAGCGAAAATTTTTTCCTGGTTATGTTCTTGTTCGTGCTGAGTTAACAGATGAAGTTTATCATCTTATTAAGAATACGCCTAAAGTGACAGGTTTTTTAGGGTCGGATGCGCGTCCTGTTCCTATTTCTGATCGAGAGGTTGAGCAAATTCTCAAACAAGTTCAGGAAAGGGTTGAGTCTCCAAAGTCCTCTGTATTGTTTGAGGTTGGAGAGCAAGTTCGCGTTGCTGATGGTCCTTTTGTTTCGTTTAATGGAATTGTTCAAGAGGTTGAAGAAGAGCGCTCTCGTCTTAAGGTTGAAGTGCTTATTTTTGGGCGTCCTACGCCTGTTGATTTGGAATTTGGTCAGGTTGAAAAACTCTGATTAAACTTAGAGTAGTTTTAATTACTTTAAGGAAGGAGTGGGAGGTGATTTATAGCTTTTGTCGGCTTAATGATCCGAACCACGTGACTGCAAGCGGGTAACGGGCAAGATGAATTGTCAGTATACCAGTGAAATTAAAGGCAGATTGTTATGGCAAAAAAAAGTATAGGTCAGCTTAAGTTGCAGGTTCCTGCAGGAGCTGCTACTCCATCTCCACCAATTGGTCCAGCTCTTGGGCAGCGTGGTATTAATATCATGGAATTTTGTAAGGCGTTTAATGCAGCGACACAAGAAATGGAAAAGGGGGCACCGATTCCAGTTGTTATTACGTATTACCAAGATAAGTCTTTCACCTTTTCTCTCAAGACGCCTCCTGTATCATTCTTTTTAAAGAAGGAAGCAAACCTGAAATCTGGCTCAAAAGAGCCTGGTAAAGTGTCTGTAGGAAGCATTTCTCGCGATAAAATTCGTTCGATTGCGGAATCAAAGATGAAAGATCTTAATGCGAATGACATTGAGGCAGCAATGCGTATGGTTGAAGGTTCTGCTCGCTCGATGGGCTTGGAAGTGGTGGGCTAATATTATGGCAAAAGTAGCAAAAAGAATAAAAAATATCCGAAAAGATATTGATTTTAATGAACTCTACGCTTTAAAAGATGCCGTTTCAATGGTTAAGGAGCGTGCCGTTGCTAAGTTTGATGAAACAATCGAAATTTCAATGAACTTGGGTGTTGATCCTCGTCATGCTGATCAAATGGTTCGAGGCGTTGCTCATTTGCCTAATGGAACAGGGAGAAATATTCGTGTTGCCGTTTTTGCTCGTGGGGATAAGGCTGAGGAAGCTAAGGCGGCAGGAGCTGATATTGTGGGTGCCGAAGATTTATTTGAAAGCGTTAATAGAGGGACTATAGATTTTGATCGTTGTATTGCAACGCCAGACATGATGCCTCTTGTTGGTCGTCTTGGTAAGATTCTTGGTCCACGGAGTTTGATGCCGAATCCGAAAGTTGGTACTGTAACACTTGATGTCGCCGGTGCTGTCAAAGCTTCTAAAGGTGGTGCTGTTGAGTTTCGTGTGGAAAAAGCTGGTATTGTGCATGCTGGTATTGGTAAGGCTTCTTTTGGTGTTGAAAAAATCGTAGAAAATATAAAAGCCTTTGCAAGTGCAGTTATTAAAGCCAAACCGCAAGGTGCAAAAGGTGAGTATATTAAGCGCGTTGCTGTTTCGTCGACTATGGGAATTGGTGTTAAAGTTGATCCAGCAACGGTTCGTTCAGAGCTAGTATAAGCTGATTTATAATTTTGTTTTGGGGTATGGGAATATCAAAATTGTATTTAAAATGCTGATTTTGATCAGCTCGCTATCTAAGCTTTATAGGGCTTAGGTTGTACCGGGAGAAATTCCGGAATATCCTGTCCGAGATTGTAGGTGATGCTTTTAAGTATCTTAATCAAAAAAACCTGCATGAGACTGGGGTAAAAACTGAGAGTTAAAAGACTTAAAGGGTTTGAGCCAAGGTTGCCTTTGAACGCTGTGCGTGAAAAAGGGGACAGGATCCTCATCGGTGACATGAAGTATTTTATGTTATCAAAGGTAACCAACAGGTTTGTTTTAAGCAAATCTGTTAAATGGAGAGAGACAGTGAATAGAGCGGAAAAACGCGAATTTGTTACATGGCTTAACGAGGCTTTTCGGAAGTCTGGTTCTGTTGTTGTTGCACATTATTCCGGTCTGACAGTTTCACAGATGAATGATCTGCGTTCGAAAATGGGTGAAGCTGGCGGTGCCGTTAAGGTCGCCAAAAACCGTCTTGCTAAAATCGCTCTTCAGGGCACGGAATCTGAATCGATAGTGGGTTTGTTTACTGGACAAACACTTATTGCTTATTCAGAAGATCCAATCACAGCACCGAAAGTTGCTGTTGATTTTGCGAAAAGCAATGACAAATTTGTCATACTTGGCGGTTCAATGGGTGCAACAAGTTTAACTGTAGATGCTGTGAAGTCATTGGCTTCATTGCCTTCATTAAACGAGTTGCGTGCAAAACTTGTGGGTATGATTTCTACCCCTGCGACCCGTATTGCACAGGTTGTTAATGCCCCTGC
Organism: Bartonella sp. AP57NXGY; assembly: GCF_042195805.1. Lineage (NCBI taxonomy): Bacteria > Pseudomonadati > Pseudomonadota > Alphaproteobacteria > Hyphomicrobiales > Bartonellaceae > Bartonella > Bartonella sp. AP57NXGY. The sequence continues at coordinate 3,258 of NZ_JBHIOZ010000003.1, forward strand.
TGGTCAGGTTGCACGTGTCATTGGAGCATATGCTCAGGAGGATAAGGCGGCTTAAGGCTGTTTGTATTCACGTTTATGGAAGAGCTTTAATGCTTTTCTGTTTTTTTGAATAAGATTTAATAATGGTTCAAATCTTTTAATTGAAGGAATTTAAAAATGGCTGATCTAGAGAAGATCGTAGAAGACCTTTCTAATCTAACCCTTTTGGAAGCCGCTGAGCTTTCTAAGTTACTTGAAGAAAAGTGGGGAGTTTCGGCTGCTGCTCCTGTAGCTGTCGCTGCTGTTGCTGGTGCTGCTGCTCCAGCTGCTGAAGAAAAAACAGAATTTGATGTTATTCTTGTTGAAGGTGGCGCACAAAAAATTAATGTTATTAAGGAAGTTCGTGCTCTTACTGGACTTGGTCTTAAAGAAGCTAAAGATCTGGTTGAAGGTGCACCTAAGCCTATTAAAGAGGCTGCTTCTAAAGAAGAAGCAGAAAAAATTAAATCTCAACTTGAAGCTGCCGGTGCTAAGGTGGAACTTAAGTAAATTTAATTTTATCGGCGGGCATTTATGTTCGCCGATTTTCTTTCTCTTAATACAAAGAGGGAAAATAATGAGTAAAAAACTTTTCCCAATGGTTTCGTAACAGGAATGGGATAGGTTTGGATTACTTACCCCTTCATCATAGAGTCAAAGAGATAAATGGCTTATGTTGGTGGGGAAAGTTAATGATGCTCATTATTGAGTGTCAAGTGAACTGGTCTGCATATGCAGGTTAATGGTATAAGGCTTTCAAGGTTGGTCTACCTTGAAGAGTAAAGATCAAGGAGCGACGATGGCTCAGACTCACGCAATGATGTCTCAATTCAATGGTCGTAAGCGCGTACGGAAATTTTTTGGTAAGATTCCTGAAGTAGCAGAAATGCCGAATCTTATTGAGGTTCAAAAAGCCTCATACGATCAATTTCTCATGGTTGAGGAACCGAAAGGTGGGCGACCAGATGAAGGTTTGCAAGCTGTTTTTAAATCGGTTTTTCCTATTTCAGATTTTTCCGGTACAGCTATGCTTGAGTTTGTAGGTTATGAATTTGATTTACCAAAATTTGATGTTGAAGAGTGCCGTCAACGTGATTTAACTTATGCTGCCCCATTAAAGGTCATATTGCGTTTGATTGTTTTTGATGTTGATGAGGATACTGGCTCCAAAGATATCAAAGACATTAAAGAGCAAGGCGTTTATATGGGCGATATGCCTTTAATGACGACGAATGGTACCTTTATTGTTAATGGTACGGAGCGTGTTATTGTTTCTCAGATGCATCGTTCTCCTGGTGTCTTTTTTGACCATGATAAAGGAAAGTCCCATTCATCAGGAAAGCTTCTTTTTGCTGCTCGTGTTATTCCGTATCGTGGTTCTTGGCTTGATATTGAGTTTGATGCTAAGGACATCATTTATGCGCGTATTGATCGACGGCGCAAGATTCCTGTTACTAGTCTTTTGATGGCATTAGGTATGGATGCGTCGGATATTTTATCGACGTTTTATGATAAAGTGACTTATGAGCGTGATGGAGAAGGATGGCGAGTTCCTTATTCTGTGGATCGCTTTAAAGGAATGAAGCTCATTTCTGACCTTATAGATGCAGATAGTGGTGAAGTCGTTGCGGAGGCTGGTAAAAAATTAACAGTTCGTACTGCGAAGTCTTTGGTAGAAAAAGGACTTAAAGCGGTTAAAGTTAGTGAAGATGATTTATTAGGTTGTTATCTAGCCGAAGATATCGTCAATTACGAAACAGGTGAAATCTACCTTGAAGCTGGTGATGAAATTGACGAAAAAGTATTAAAAGTTCTGCTCGATGTTAGTGCTGATCAAGTCAATATTCTTGATATTGATCACATGAATATTGGCGCTTACATCCGCAATACTTTGAAGGTGGATAAAAATGAAAGTCGGCAGGATGCGTTATTTGATATTTACCGGGTGATGCGTCCAGGTGAACCTCCAACAATCGATACAGCAGAAGCAATGTTCCATTCATTGTTTTTTGATCCAGAGCGTTATGATCTTTCAGCTGTCGGGCGTGTTAAGATGAATTTACGTATGGATCTTGATTGTCCAGACACAGTTCGCATTTTACGCCAAGAGGATATTCTTGCTGTTGTTAAGATGTTGGTTGAATTGCGTGATGGACGTGGTGAAATTGATGATATTGATAATCTTGGCAACCGTCGCGTTCGTTCCGTCGGGGAGTTGATGGAAAATCAATATCGCATTGGTCTTCTTCGTATGGAACGTGCGATAAAAGAGCGTATGTCATCGGTTGAAATTGATACAGTTATGCCACAGGATTTGATCAATGCAAAGCCTGCGGCAGCAGCAGTCCGTGAATTTTTTGGGTCTTCACAATTGTCGCAGTTTATGGATCAAACCAATCCATTGTCAGAAATTACCCATAAGCGCCGTCTTTCTGCTCTTGGTCCAGGTGGTTTGACTCGTGAACGTGCGGGTTTTGAAGTCCGTGACGTACATCCTACGCATTATGGTCGTATTTGTCCGATTGAAACACCAGAAGGCCCCAATATTGGTCTGATTAACTCCTTAGCAACATTTGCGCGAGTTAACAAATATGGCTTTATTGAAAGCCCATATCGAAAAATTATTGATGGAAAAGTCACAAAAGAAGTTATTTATCTTTCAGCGATGGAAGAAGCAAAGCATTATGTCGCTCAGGCTAATTCTTCATTAGATAACGAAGGTCGTTTTATAGAAGAGTTTGTTGTTTGCCGTCATGCTGGTGAAGTTTTAATGGCGCCGCGTGATCATGTTGATTTGATGGATGTTTCACCAAAACAGTTGGTTTCAGTTGCAGCAGCGCTTATTCCTTTTTTGGAAAATGATGATGCGAATCGTGCGCTTATGGGATCGAACATGCAGCGTCAAGCAGTTCCTCTTGTACGCGCTGAAGCGCCATTTGTTGGGACGGGAATGGAATCTATTGTTGCGCGCGATTCAGGAGCTGCTGTGAGTGCAAAACGTAGTGGTGTTGTTGATCAAGTCGATGCTACCCGTATTGTTATCCGTGCAACAGAAGATTTAGATCCTTCAAAATCAGGCGTTGATATTTACCGCTTACAGAAATTTCAGCGTTCTAATCAGTCCACTTGTATTAATCAGCGTCCTCTTGTACATGTCGGTGATAGGGTAGAGAAAGGTGATATCATTGCAGATGGTCCATCCACGGATCTTGGTGATTTGGCTCTTGGGCGGAATGTTCTCGTAGCCTTTATGCCTTGGAATGGATACAATTATGAAGATTCTATTTTGTTATCCGAGCGCATTGTTGCTGATGATGTGTTTACTTCAATTCATATCGAGGAATTTGAAGTTGCGGCACGCGATACAAAACTTGGACCTGAGGAAATTACGCGCGACATTCCTAATGTTGCGGAAGAAGCGTTAAGAAATCTTGATGAAGCTGGCATTATTTATATTGGTGCTGAAGTTCAACCAGGTGATATTTTAGTTGGAAAGATTACCCCGAAAGGTGAAAGTCCCATGACGCCGGAAGAAAAGCTTCTGCGTGCAATTTTTGGGGAAAAGGCATCCGATGTTCGTGATACTTCTATGCGTATGCCTCCTGGGACTTTTGGTACTGTTGTTGAAGTTCGCGTTTTTAATCGCCATGGCGTGGAAAAAGATGAACGTGCGATGGCAATTGAGCGTGAAGAAATTGAGCGTTTAGCAAAAGACCGTGATGATGAACAGTCTATTCTTGATCGCAATGTTTATGCGCGCCTCACCGATATGTTGACAGGCAAAGTTGCTGTAGAAGGTCCGAAAGGCTTTTCGGGTAGTAAAAAGCTTGATAGTACAGTAATGGGGCATTATCCGCGATCCCAGTGGTGGCAATTTGCTGTTGAGGATGAAAAGCTTCAAAATGAAATTGAAGCTTTGCGCAAGCAATATGATGAATCAAAAGAAGCATTACAACGTCGCTTTATGGATAAGGTTGAAAAGGTCCAAAGAGGTGATGAAATGCCTCCTGGTGTCATGAAAATGGTGAAAGTTTTTGTGGCTGTGAAGCGCAAAATCCAACCAGGTGACAAGATGGCGGGACGTCACGGGAATAAGGGTGTTGTTTCACGTATTCTTCCCGTAGAAGATATGCCATTTCTTGAAGATGGGACCCATGCTGATATCGTCTTGAATCCGCTAGGTGTGCCTAGTCGTATGAATGTTGGACAAATTCTTGAAACGCATCTTGGTTGGGCATGTGCGGGGATGGGCAAGAAGATTGGTGCTTTGTTAGAGTTATATCAAGAGACTGGGGATATATTGCCGTTGCGTCAGCGTATTGAAAATCTTATGCCTGATGATAATCATAATGAACCAGTTCGTCAGTATGATAATGAAAGCCTTTACAAATTGGCATTGCAGATGAAGAAAGGGGTTTCAATTGCAACGCCTGTTTTTGATGGAGCACATGAGTCTGATATTAACATGATGCTGGAAGACGCAGGCTTAGATAGTTCAGGGCAGGTTACGCTTTATGATGGTCGTACTGGGGAGCCTTTTGATCGTCCAGTAACGGTGGGATATATTTACATGTTGAAATTGCATCACCTTGTTGATGATAAGATTCATGCGCGTTCTATTGGTCCCTATTCACTTGTTACGCAGCAGCCATTAGGAGGTAAGGCACAATTTGGTGGTCAGCGTTTTGGTGAAATGGAGGTATGGGCGCTTGAAGCTTATGGTGCTGCATACACTTTGCAGGAGATGCTAACAGTAAAATCAGATGATGTGGCTGGTCGAACAAAAGTCTATGAGGCAATTGTGCGTGGTGATGATACATTTGAGGCAGGTATACCCGAAAGCTTTAATGTGTTGGTAAAAGAAATGCGCTCACTTGCTCTTAATGTGGAGCTTGATGATGCGCGTGAACTTATTGCACAGCGGGCATTGTCTGATACGGCAGAATAATAATTCAAGGAGCGCACTAGAAAAGGGCTGCGCTCTTATTACTTTAAGAGGCTCAATAACCTTATTAAGGCTATACAGGTCATTTTTAAAAGTAAATGTATTTTAAAGAAGATCTGTTATAAAATAAATGAGATATTACAACAGGTTCTAAGAATCTTTGAAGGAGAACAGCATGAACCACGAGGTCATGAATCTTTTCAATCCTCAAGCGCCAGCGCAGACATTTGACTCTATTCGTATTTCTATTGCGAGTCCTGAGAAAATTTTGTCCTGGTCGTATGGTGAGATTAAGAAGCCTGAGACTATTAATTATCGGACTTTTAAACCAGAACGTGATGGTCTTTTTTGTGCACGTATATTTGGCCCTATTAAGGACTATGAATGTCTATGTGGCAAATATAAACGCATGAAGTATAAGGGCATTATTTGTGAAAAATGTGGTGTAGAGGTTACTCTTTCGCGCGTACGTCGTGAGCGTATGGGGCATATTGAACTTGCGGCACCCGTTGCGCATATATGGTTTCTTAAATCATTACCAGGCCGTATTTCTACACTTTTAGATTTAACTTTAAAAGATATTGAACGGGTTCTTTATTTTGAGAATTATATTGTAACCGAACCAGGGTTAACATCTCTTAAGCTCCATCAGCTTCTTTCTGAAGAAGAATATATGCTTGCTATTGATGAATTTGGAGAAGATCAGTTTACAGCTATGATTGGCGCTGAAGCTATTTACGAGCTTTTAGCTAGTATGGAGTTAGATAAAATCGCTAATGATTTGCGTCTTGAATTAGCTGAAACAACTTCAGAGTTAAAGCAGAAAAAATTGATTAAACGACTTAAAATCGTTGAAAATTTTCTTGAATCTGGAAATAAGCCAGAGTGGATGATTATGAAAACAATTCCGGTTATTCCACCGGATTTGCGTCCATTGGTTCCGCTTGATGGTGGGCGTTTTGCGACATCAGATCTGAATGATCTTTATCGGCGTGTTATTAATCGTAATAACCGCTTGAAGCGGCTGATTGAATTGCGAGCTCCTGGAATTATCGTACGCAATGAAAAGCGTATGGTACAAGAAGCTGTTGATGCATTGTTTGATAATGGACGGCGTGGGCGTGTGATTACTGGAGCCAATAAACGTCCTCTTAAGTCTTTATCAGATATGTTGAAGGGCAAGCAAGGGCGTTTTCGTCAGAACTTACTTGGGAAGCGTGTTGATTACTCGGGGCGTTCTGTTATCGTGACGGGTCCTGAATTAAAATTGCATCAATGTGGTCTTCCCAAAAAAATGGCTCTTGAATTATTTAAGCCTTTTATTTATGCGCGGCTTGATGCAAAAGGCTATTCATCAACGGTAAAGCAGGCAAAGAAGCTTGTTGAAAAAGAACATCCAGAAGTTTGGGATATCTTGGATGAGGTTATTCGTGAACACCCTGTTTTGCTCAATCGTGCACCAACATTGCACCGTTTGGGAATTCAAGCTTTTGAGCCTATCTTGATTGAGGGAAAAGCTATACAGCTACATCCATTGGTGTGTACTGCTTTTAATGCGGATTTTGATGGTGATCAGATGGCGGTTCATGTTCCGCTTTCTCTTGAAGCACAACTTGAAGCCCGTGTTTTGATGATGTCCACCAATAATATTCTTCATCCGGCCAATGGTGCTCCCATTATTGTTCCCTCACAGGATATGGTTCTTGGTCTTTATTATCTTTCAATTGTTTCTGAAAAAGAACCAGGTGAAGGAATGGCCTTTTCTGATATAGGTGAGCTTCATTATGCCTTGGAAAATAAGGTTATAACGCTTCATACGAAGATTAAAGGCCGTGTTAAGAATATGGGGAAGGATGGAAAAGAAGTCTCTAAACTTTATGATACGACACCTGGTCGTTTGATTATCGGTGAGCTTTTGCCAAAAAGTGCGGATATCTCATTTGATATTGTCAATCAAGAGATGACGAAAAAGAACATTTCTAAAATGATTGATCATGTTTATCGGCACTGTGGACAAAAAGAGACGGTTATTTTTTGTGACCGTATTATGCAGCTTGGCTTTTCTTATGCTTGTCGTGCAGGAATTTCATTCGGTAAGGACGATATGGTTATTCCTGATAGTAAGTCGCGTTTAGTCGCAGAAACAGAAGCTTTGGCTAAGGAGTACGAACAGCAATATAATGATGGTTTGATTACACAAGGTGAAAAATACAATAAGGTTGTAGATGCTTGGGGTAAATGTACAGATCGCGTCGCAGATGAAATGATGAAACGTATTCAAGCTGTGGATTTTGATCCTAAAACAGGTCGTCAACGGCCGATGAATTCTATCTATATGATGTCGCACTCTGGTGCTCGTGGTTCTGCTAACCAGATGAGACAATTGGCCGGTATGCGTGGATTAATGGCAAAACCATCGGGTGAAATTATTGAAACACCCATTATTTCAAATTTTAAAGAAGGTCTAACTGTTAATGAATACTTCAATTCCACGCATGGTGCACGTAAAGGACTTGCTGATACTGCGTTAAAGACGGCGAACTCTGGTTATTTAACACGGCGTCTTGTTGATGTTGCACAGGATGCTATTATTTCAGCAGTTGATTGTGGTACCGCAAAAGGGCTTACCATGCAGCCGATTGTTGATGCAGGACAAATTGTTGCCTCCCTTGGGCAAAGAATTCTTGGTCGTACAGCGCTTGTTGATATTCTACATCCTGTCTCTGGAGAGGTTATCCTTGAAGGTGGAGCAATGATTGAGGAAGCTGATGTCGCGAAGATTGAAGCAGCTGGGATTCAATCTGTTCAAATTCGTTCTGCATTAACATGTGAAACACGTCTTGGTGTTTGTGCAAAATGCTATGGTCGTGATTTGGCGCGTGGAACACCTGTTAATCAGGGAGAAGCGGTTGGTGTTATTGCTGCTCAATCCATTGGTGAGCCGGGAACACAGCTTACTATGCGTACTTTTCACTTAGGAGGAACTGCGCAGGTTGTTGATTCATCGTATTTAGAGGCATCTTATGAAGGTAAGGTGGAGATTCGTAATCGTAATGTAGTTCGTAACTCTGAAGGCCATTTGGTTGTTATGGGGCGTAATATGGCTATCCTTATCAAGGATGAGTTAGGAAAAGAGCGCGTTGTACATCGTGTTAGCTATGGTGCTCATATTTTTGTTGATGATGGTGATGTGGTTAAACGTGGCCAACGTATAGCAGAATGGGATCCTTATACACGTCCAATTTTAACGGAAGTTGAAGGCTATGTGGGTTTTGAAGATATGATTGATGGTTTATCTGTCACTGAAACAGCTGATGAATCTACGGGTATTACGAAGCGTTTGGTGATTGATTGGCGCGCTAATCCACGTGGTGCGGATCTTAAACCAGCTATTATTATTCACACGGATAAAGAAGGTGAATCCATTGCTAAATTGTATAAGGGAGGTGAAGCCCGTTATATGATGTCAGTGGAAACTATTCTTTCTGTTGAGCTTGGTGCTCATGTTAAGGCTGGTGATGTTATTGCTCGTTTGCCAATGGAAAGTGCCAAGACGAAAGATATTACGGGTGGTCTTCCTCGTGTGGCTGAGCTTTTTGAAGCGCGTCGTCCAAAGGATCATGCGATTATTGCTGAAGTTAGTGGTACAATTCGATTTGGCCGTGGTTATAAGAATAAACGTCGTATCATTATTGAACCAAATGATGAAACTCTTGAGGCAGTAGAATACTTGATTCCAAAAGGTAAGTTGTTCCACTTCCAAGAAGGCGATCAAATTGAAAAGGGAGATTATATCCTTGATGGTAATCCAGCACCTCATGACATCTTGGCGATTAAGGGGGTTGAAGCTTTGGCATCTTATCTTGTTAATGAGATTCAGGAGGTTTATCGTTTGCAGGGAGTTCTTATTAATGATAAGCACATTGAAGTGATTGTTCGTCAAATGTTGCAAAAAGTTGAAATTACTGAATCTGGAGATTCTGGTTATATTCCAGGTGATAATGTTGATCGTATTGAACTTGATGAAATCAATGATAATTTGATTGCAGAAGGGAAGAAACCTGCATCTGGTAATCCCATTCTTCTTGGAATTACAAAAGCTTCTCTTCAAACGCCTTCTTTCATTTCGGCGGCATCGTTTCAGGAAACAACACGTGTTCTTACTGAAGCAGCAGTTTCTGGTAAAATTGATACTTTGCAAGGACTTAAAGAGAACGTTATTGTCGGTCGTCTTATTCCAGCAGGTACGGGTGGTACAATTTCTCAAATCCGTCGTATTGCTGCAGTTCGTGATGATTTGATTGTAGATGAGCAGCGTAAGTCTAGTAATAACGAAGTGGCTAAGGCTATGTTGACAAATATGACAACTGGGGCCGTTGCTGAATAATTTAAATACAACATCACATAATAAAAAACGTCTGAATAGAACGTTCAGACGTTTTTTATTTCGAAATACAGAAGTTGTATATTTTCTTGAAAAATATCAAAAATTATAAGGCGATAGTTATTTTAAACATCTTTAGTAGCTTATTGTTTTGTAATGATGCTTATCTTTTTTGTTACTTTATTTTAAAGTTTCTTAATTTCTAAAAGCAGTATAGAAAGTTTTTTCCCAAATATGTGAAACTCAAAAATCATATTCAAGGAAAAGAGTTGATTATCTACAAATCAAATAATGATTGATTTTGAATTTGAGGAAATTTTTTGATTGATATCTTCTATAAAGCTTTAAAAAGACTTATAATGAAAGATCAATAGTCTTTTCTGTAATCTAAAAAATAATTGATTCTCTACTATACAATGCTTGTACGATAAGAATGTATTTTCTTATAAATTAGAATGCAGGAAAGTAGAGATTGGGGTGCTTATTAAGTTATATAAAAAATAGACATATTTCTTATAACAATGTGATCTATGCAGACAGAATAATAAAATGTACGAATATTATTCAAT
>NZ_JBHIOZ010000003.1:13273-27696 GCF_042195805.1 Bartonella sp. AP57NXGY
TATAAAAAATAGACATATTTCTTATAACAATGTGATCTATGCAGACAGAATAATAAAATGTACGAATATTATTCAATTGGAAAATTAACACGTGAGTTTTCAATAATAGCTCGAACTTTGCTATGAAGAAGAGGGACTTCTTATCCCTTTTCGGTGTGGAAGTACACGGATTTATACATAAACGGATCGTCATAAGTTAAAACAAATCCTGTATGCTAACAGAGTAAAATTTTCGTTGTCTGAAATATCTGATATGTTGACAATGGTTGGAAAACCACCTGATGATGAGAAAAAGCTTAAGAAATTAATTGCAGGAATTCATAAAAAACGAACTGATTTAAAGCAGATGCAGCATGATGTTGATGATCTTCTACAGGATTTAGAACGAATTGAAGAGAGTTCTTTTGAGAGCTTCGCGGAGTTGGGGGTAGTCATTGATTATAAATTTATTTTGTCTTCTTTTAGACTAATTTCTTTCTCTTAAAAGAGATAGATTATACCGTCTCTAAGGGGAATATTTACCACTGCGTGAAATGTGTAAGTCATTTAAAGAAATAGAGTGTTTGAAAAAGCTGCAAAGGTATTTTCGCAGTATATTATTCTTGATAAGAAAAAACTATTTTTCATAAAGAAAGTAAAAACAATGACAGTTTCTCCTATGAGTGTTTTTCAATCTATTTTGTCACGAAAGTCAATTCGCGCTTTTACTGATCAGCCAGTTAGTTTGGAAACAATCAAAGAAATCTTAAAACTTGCAGCACGTGCACCATCTGGAACAAATATTCAGCCATGGCAAGTAATTGTGCTTACAGGAAGTGTATTACAGAAAGTAGGGCAAGAGCTTTCACAACTTGTGCTTTCAGGTGTAAAAGGAGAGCGTGAATATAGTTATTATCCACGTCAGTGGCGTGAGCCCTATATTTCAAGGCGTCGAAAAGTTGGTTTGGATCTTTATCAGAGTCTTGGAATTCAAAAAGGTGATGAAGAAAAAATACTTCATCAAAAGGCGCGAAATTTTTTATTTTTTGATGCACCTGTAGGACTCTTATTTACAATGGATCACGACATGGAAATGGGGAGTTGGCTTGATTTGGGTATGTTTATGCAGACCATTATGTTAGCTGCACGTGGATTTGGATTAGATACCTGTCCTCAAGCTGCTTTTGCTGATTATCATAAACAGATTCGTACGCTTTTATCTATTCCTTCTGATCGCCATATTATCTGTGGTATGGCACTTGGTTATCGCGATATGAGTGCTCCAGAAAACAATTTTGAGACAGAACGAGAATCGTTAGAAAAATTTGTACGTTTCATTGAAACATACCCATAAAATATTTTATACAATTAAGCATATGTTTTGAAGAACTTAGTGCATTATGAAAAATATTTCCGATAAGATTTCTCATCCTTATTGAATTTTAATATTGCATATTAACACTTATTTTACTACGTTTGGAACATTGGGAGTGGTGACTCTAGGGGCATTGTCCGTTTTAAAGGTTGGCTAATGGAAAACACTATAGAAAGAAAGTGTTGGGTGGTAGCAAGACGAGCGACATTCGTGTTTATTGTTGTCATTTTTTTAGTTTATCTCGCAATTTGATTTTAAACGGAAGAAACGTTATGAAAAAGCATATATGCTCAAGCTGTACTATAGTTTAAGGTGATACGTGTTTCTATCTGTTTTTGAACTTTTTAAAATTGGGATTGGTCCTTCTAGCTCACATACGATGGGACCAATGACTGCTGCTAATATGTTTTTGCAAAAGATAGGAGATTTTTCTCAGTCGTCTGATGTTCAAGTTTCTCGTATACGTGTTTATCTTTATGGTTCTTTAGCTTTCACGGGTATTGGTCATGCAACAGATAGAGCTATCATATTAGGACTTTTAGGAGAAAAAGCTTCTACTGTTGATCCTGATAGCATGGGGTTTTTGTTAGAAAAAGTTATACGTGAAAAAAAAGTGCAACCAGAAGGTCATCCCGCTTATCAGTTTGATGTGCAACGTGATCTTATTTTTGAACGAAAGCAAATCCTCCCTGGACATACAAATGGACTAGCCTTTGAAGGACTTGATACTGATGGGAATGTTCTGTTGCGGCAGATTTATTATTCTATCGGTGGTGGCTTTGTTGTGACTGAGGATGAATTAAGCCATATGAATGATAATATACAACCAGAAGCATTTGAGGTACCATATCCATTCGATTCTGCTTGTACAATGTTATCAATGGCAGAAAAATCAGGGCTTTCAATTGCTGAAATGAAGCGCTTAAATGAAGAAACAAAGATAGAGCGTTCTTCTCTTGATGTAGGGCTTGATGAAATTTTTTCAGCGATGACAAATTGCATTGATAGAGGTCTTTCACAAGAAGGTGAGTTGCCTGGTGGATTGCGTGTTTTAAGGCGCGCTAAAAAGCTGCATGAAACGCTTTTGGAAAAACAAAAGAAAAATTACAATTATCCACTTTGGGCAAATGATTGGCTTTCGGTATATGCTATAGCAGTCAATGAGGAAAATGCAGCAGGTGGTCGTGTTGTTACAGCACCAACAAATGGAGCAGCCGGTGTCGTCCCAGCCGTTTTGCGTTATTATCTTCAGTTTAATGATGATTCAGATCGAGAGGGAATACATAATTTTCTATTAACGGCAGCAGCTATAGGTGGTGTTATTAAACATAATGCCTCTATTTCTGGTGCAGAAGTTGGGTGTCAAGGTGAAGTTGGAACGGCATCTTCAATGGCCGCAGCAGGGTTGACCGCAGCGTTAGGTGGAACACCAGCTCAAATTGAAAATGCGGCAGAAATTGCGCTTGAACATCACTTGGGAATGACATGTGATCCTGTTGCAGGTCTTGTACAAGTGCCTTGTATTGAGCGTAATGCAATGGGAGCTGTTAAGGCGGTAACGGCTTCTTCTCTTGCATTATATGGTAATGGAGATCATTTTGTTTCTCTTGATGCTTGTATAGAAACAATGCGCCAGACTGGTCATGATATGAGTGAACGCTATAAAGAGACAAGTAAAGGTGGTCTTGCAGTCAATGCGATATCTTGTTAAGAGCTGGAACATTTTTCAATCCATAACTGGACTTTTTGGAGAGAGATCGTATTTCCTAATAAAGCTTATGTTTTTTGTTCCTTATAAATCAAAATTCCACTTTAATGCAGCAGTAGTTTGAAATAAATCTGAGATGATTCAGTGTTTTCTTAACGAATAATAGGTGTTGCATGCAAGCTTGGAGGGGAGAGTGTTGTACATCTGTTTGATTTGTCTCTAAAGTGGGGAAAAAGTGTAATTTGGAAAAAATAAGAAAGCGTAAAGTAAAATTAGTGATCAATCTGCCATTATTTTTAGCTGGGTTTTATGGCTTTAAAAAGTTTCCATAGCCATATATCTTTTAAGTAATGGAAGATTATGCCTGAGTATCCAAGGAAAATTTGTTTTAAGTCTGAATAATTATGATGAAGAAAGTAGAATTTTAAAGGTTTTAATTTTTTAAAAGTGAAGTTTTTTTCTACCTAGTATGATAAAAAATGCCTTGAAAAAAACACTAATTTACAATAATTAAGAGATATATTGGAAATATCTTTTTTATTTATAAATTTTGTACCGACAAAAAAATTAAAATAAATAATAACGTATACATTAAGAAATATTTATAAAAATTCTCATGAGAATAGAATGCACACGATAGAACATTATCGTGTTACGCGTTCGTGAGTTCGTTTTAAAAAAATATCTCTCAGGTGCCCCCAAGCTCATTTCGCGATGGCACCTGTGAATGATATAACGGTAAACCCATTGAGCTGTCTCCATCTTTATGCTTAATAAAAAGAAGTACGCTGGCATGGTTACACACTTTGCCAGAACCCCCCTCTGTACAGGGGGACTAAAGCACTTGGCATTTGAAACGGTTCATTATAGGCATTTTTAGTCTTTTTGGTACAGTTTCACGCTACACACTAATCTCGCTCATAACATGCAAGAGACGGTTTTGATTGATTCAACATAAACAGATTTTAAATGAGAGAATCTTACGATATTCGAGATTCTCATCTAACATACAAAATAATTAATTATCTTTATAAATCAGTATCTTGCATATGAATAATATAATGTAAGTTTTCCATGAATGGTATAAAATCTATAGAGTATTAGCATCTTTATTTATAAAGGGAGAAAACCAGCAATATCATCCTTTTTTTCAACGTTCAATATTACAAAAGATCCTAGTACTTGAAATGATTCATAAGGGATACTTTGATTCCTTTTGTAAATGGTTTATATGTCAATTTTGCTCGTGATGAGCAAGCGAGCGATTTTGACTGATTCAATATAAGAAGTAAAATAAGAGTATTTTACGAAAATCTCTTGTTCAATATGCAAAAAATAAATTATAATTATAAATTAAAATCTTATGGGAATCGTTATCATAATATTTAATCTGATAATTTATTTACGTTTTTTCATCGATAGTATTTGTATTTTCCAATTTTCTGTGCCTGTTGACATAAATACAAGTAAGAGAAGTGAGATTGTTTTTTTTTACAGCGTTTATGTTGTATAGGGAGCGTTATTAAGAGGGATTTTCTTTATTGAACTTTTACAATAATCCCACCAAATGATAAGCTTTCATCTAATGAAGCTATTCATTTTTTCCAGAAAGATATCAAGGATAATTTTTTATATTAAATCCAAAAGTGGAAAAATATTGGGTATTTTTATGTCCTTAACAATGTTTTATTGAAAGCTTGGAGATATTGGATAGTTGGAAAAGCTGTCAGAAAATTCAACAATTTAAGAAAAAAGTATGTTTATCAAAAGGTTTTCTAAGGTTGTAGATAATGGTTAATAATAAAATAATTTTTTAGAGAGGGTCTGTAGAATTAAATATTTGTTGCTCCTAAACGGATTTTAATAGGCACATTACCAGTTTGGCTCGCAACGCGTAAATGAATGCGTACAGGAGGCATTATGAGACGACGGTTGCGCATTGTTTGGCAAATGAGAAGGTTAACAAGAGACTGTGTATCTAATGCAGTAGAATTATATTTTAAACCAGTAAGTTTTGCGGCAGCATCGTGAAGAGGACGCAATGAAAGGAGGGATGATTGCTTCAATAAAATTTCTTTTTTATGGAATGAAGCAAAAGCATTATCTGTCATAATACTATCCTTAACGCAGAATTCAAAAATTTTTAGTAGGCTACAGTATAGCAGTTAAAATTTGCTTTCTTTAATGTAGAGCAAGCGTCAAATGCAGCTTTTTTTGATTGAAACCCTGTAAAGCGCGCTCGGTAATAACGCCGCCCATTTTTTTCAAACAGTTGCATGTGTGAAGATGCGTGCTTTAAAGTAGAAAAAGCTATATTTTTTGCTTTTAAAAGTAGAGTTTTTGCTTGTTCTTCACTAGGAAGAGAACCAATTTGGATAGCCCATCCGGCATTTTCGGACAAAGAGACTGTTACAATTTTATGAGTCTCAGCCGGTATAGTTTTTTGAGGATTCGGTATTGGTATAATTACCTTATTGACAGCCGTTATTGCGATATTGGAGTTTTTAGGTTGTTCTGCAAATGCTGTCAACATAGTCGAAATTTCATCGTCAAAATTACTTGAATCAGCTTTAATGGTCGGTATAGGAGTATTGGCCCCAGTGGGTAAGTGATAGCGTACAGAAGCTATTAAACGTTCACCACTTTTCATTTGGCTTGCTTTGGGCAAATATTGATTCAATAAGCTAGCCATATGCTCGTCACGTGCAGTAGATGATTTACCTCCCATAACAACAGCGACAATAGAGCGCCCCTCAAGACGCATCGAAGTTGCTAAATTAGAACCTGACATTTGTGTGTAGCCTGTTTTAATTCCATCGACACCTTTCATTATTTTAACAAGTTTATTGTGGCTGTTAATTTTATGTCCACGGAAATTAAAACTTTTTGTTTTGAACAATTTATATTGTTTGGGAAAATGTTTACGTAAAGCTAATGACAAAGTCGCTATATCTCGTGCTGTAGAATAATTGTGCACATCCGGAAGTCCTGAAGCATTTGCAAAATGTGTATGTTTCATGCCAAGTTTACGAGCTTTTACTGTCATCATTTGAGCGAATTTTTTTTCACTACCTCCAAGATATTCTGCAATGGCAGCAGCAACATCATTTGCGGATCTTGTAATGAGTGCTTTAGCTGCTGATTCTGCAGAAATTGTTTGGCCTGCTTTAAATCCAATTTTTGTCGGTGGACGCATTGCTGCATAATGTGAAACAGGAATTGGTGTATTTGGTGTCACACGACGCATCTGCATAGCTTCAAAGAGTAAGTACAATGTCATCATTTTTGTTAAAGAAGCAGGATAACGTTTCAGTGTTGCATTGGCTTGAAATAAAGTTTTTCCCGTAGTAGCATCTATAACAATAGCCGCATACTTATCAGGATAGGCGCCTTGAGGTGTGGCGGATGCCCAACAGTAAGAAAAAGCTAACATAACAAAAGAAATTGCTATTGTTTTACAGTAGCGCATAATTTTTTGATAATTAATATACACTTGCAGTATCCTATTTCTCCATTTATCCTAAAAAACTTCTATAAAGCTTCCTTTTCTGTAATTTATTGATGCAGTTTAGACGAATGGTATTACTAATTTGTTTACAGAAGTTATTTTATGAGTGAGTGATTGAAGTCTAACCATAGAGGGAAATTTCTAATACAAACAGGTATTGCAATAGTTATGAAAGAATTTAAAATTAATAAAAATGTGCTGCATGGAAAACGATAATGGGACAGATGCTCATAATAAACTCTATAGCTCATATTATGCATAATGAAAAGGGCAAGAATTGGGATGAAGGTAGGCATGGTGCGGTTATAATGCCTAAGGCTAGAGAAAAACTCGAAAAACCTAAATTATGTCGAGTTTTTTTGCTTAATGATGATTACACACCTATGGATTTTGTTGTTTTCGTTTTGAAGAACTTTTTTAAAAAAAGTTTCGAAGAGGCAACGCGGATAATGTTAAATGTTCATCACAATGGGATAGGAGAATGTGGGACTTACACTTATGAAGTCGCTGAAATGAAAATATTACAAGTGAGGGAATGTGCGCGTCAAAATGAACATCCGTTACAATGTGTAATGGAATGGAAGTGAGGAGCTATGCCATCTTTTACACCTAGTCTTGAAGAGGTTTTGCATCGTGCATTAACAATTGCTACTCAAGCACGGCATGAATATGCAACACTAGAGCATCTTCTACTTGCGCTGTTAGATGATGCCGATGCAAATTCCGTTATTCAGGCTTGCCAAGTAGATGTGGAGGAATTGCGAGAGCGCTTAACCAATTATCTTCGCTCAGAGTTAGATGAACAGATTAGAGCTGATGAGGATACAAAGCCTACAGCTTTTTTCCAGCGTGTTATCCAACGTGCGGTGATTCATGCACAATCAGCTGGAAAAGATGAAGTATCGGGGGCAAATGTTCTTGTTGCAATTTTTTCTGAACGTGAAAGCCATGCAGCATATTTTCTTCAAGAGATGGGAATGACACGCTACGATGCTGTACGTTTTATTTCACAGGGTGTCACGCGTGATGATGGGTTATCCATGTTACTTGAAGGACTTGAAGAGCAATTAGATCAGCAGATTTCGGATAATGGTGAAAGAGGAACAAGTGCTTTAACGAATTATTGTGTTGATCTCAATTGTAAAGCACGTAATGGAAAAATTGATTTATTAATTGGCCGTGAAATAGAAATTTCACGCATGATACAGATTTTATGTCGAAGGTCAAAAAACAATCCGCTTTTGGTTGGTGATCCTGGAGTAGGGAAAACAGCTATAATTGAGGGGTTGGCAAAGCGTATTGTTGATGGGCAAGTGCCTGAAGTTTTATCAAATGCAACAATATTTTCTCTTGATATGGGGGGACTTGTTGCAGGTACACGTTATCGCGGTGATTTTGAAGAACGCTTAAAACAAGTTATTAAAGAGTTTGAGCTGTATCCAGATGCTATTTTATTTATTGATGAAATTCATACCTTAATTGGAGCAGGAGCGACATTAGGGGGAAATATGGATGCAGCAAATCTTTTGAAACCTGTGTTATCTTCTGGAACTATGCGATGTATTGGTTCGACGACTTACAGAGAATATCGCAAATTCTTTGAACAAGATCGTGCTTTAGAGCGTCGTTTTCAGAAGATTGATATTAATGAACCTTCTGTTACAGATGCGATTAAGATTTTGCAGGGGATGAAGCCTTACTTTGAAGATTTTCATCAGATTAAATACACAGATCAGGCGATGAAGGCATCTGTAGAATTATCTTCACGTTATATAATTGACCGTAGGTTACCTGACAAAGCAATTGATATTATTGATGAAAGTGGCGCAGCGCAAAAGCTTTTGCCACAAAAACAACGCAAGAAGAGTATAGGTGTTAAAGAAATTGAAGCGACTGTTGCTACAATTGCAAGAATTCCATCAAAAACAGTTTCCCGGAATGATCAGAAGATACTGAGTAAGCTTGAAAGAGAACTCAAACATGTTGTTTATGGTCAAGATCAGGCAATTTCCGTCTTAGTTTCATCCATAAAATTGGCGCGAGCAGGTTTACGCGAACCGGATAAACCAATAGGAAGTTATTTATTTTCAGGACCAACAGGTGTAGGAAAAACTGAAGTTGCAAAACAGCTTGCATCATCTTTAGGCATTGAATTATTGCGTTTTGATATGTCAGAATATATGGAACGGCATACGGTAGCACGTTTAATCGGAGCACCTCCAGGTTATATAGGGTTTGATCAAGGAGGTCTCCTTACAGATGCCGTTGATCAGAAACCTCACGCAGTTCTATTGCTAGATGAGATTGAGAAAGCGCATCCAGAGTTATTTAATATTTTATTGCAGGTAATGGATTATGGTAGATTAACAGACCATAATGGTAAGAAAATTGATTTCCGCAATGTTATTTTGATTATGACAACCAATGCTGGTGCTTCAGATATGGCAAAATCAGCTATTGGATTTGGGAAAGTACATCGTGATGGTGAGGATATAGAAGCAATCAATCGGTTATTTACACCAGAATTTCGTAATCGGTTAGATGCAATTATTCCGTTTGCACCTTTATCTCATTTAATCATCAATCAGATAGTGCAAAAATTTATTTTTCAGCTTGAAGCACAATTAGCTGATCGAGGAATTTGTTTTGAATTAAGCCCTTCTGCAACTTTATGGCTTTCTAATAAAGGATATGATTCTCAGATGGGAGCACGCCCATTAGGGCGTGTTATACAAGAATATATTAAAAAGCCATTAGCTGATGAAATTTTATTTGGAAAGTTACGCAATGGTGGTACCGTTCGCGTATTGACACAAAAATCAAATGGTAAAAAAGAAAGCTTACAGTTAGAAATTTCATCTTCCGATATATCTGTAAGTTCAAAGAAAAGTAAAATGGAAAACTTTACAAAAAAACGTGTAGGAAAAAAAAGCACAACAACTTAAGAGTGTGTTATAAAGCTGCACGAATTTTTTTTGCATTCTCTTCAAGTATTTCTGGAGGCGTTACCATATCATTATGAGGGGTAAGCTCTATTCCCTCCATACGTGGTATAATATGAAAATGAAGGTGATAGACGGTTTGTTGACTAGCTGCTTCATTAAATTGCATGACAGTTATGCCATCTGCTTGAAAGGCTTTTTTGACAGCATTTGCAATTTTTTGAACAGCTTTAATAACAGGAAATAATGTTTCAGGATCTGCATCAAGTAAGTTTCTAGAGCCTTTTTTAGGAATGACCAGCGTATGACCTGGTGCCTGTGGCATGATATCCATAAATCCAATAACATCATCATCTTCGTAGACCCGAACAGAAGGGATTTCATTGCGAATCAATTTAGCAAAAATATTGTTATTGTCATAAGCTTGTTTCATACAAATATTTCCTTTTATCGTAAGTTTAAGATTCTAATTTAAAAACGAAAAAATGCAAGGTTTATCAGAGTGTAAGACAAAGAAGTATTTTGACTTCAGTTATATTTAGGATAATGCACTGTCTTAATGAAGGTTTAGATTTCTATGATGGCTTCAACTTCTACAGGAACATCCATAGGAAGAGAGGCAACACCAATAGCAGAACGGGCGTGTTTTCCAATTTCACCAAGGATATTGACGAATAAATTAGAAGCTCCATTGGCAACAAAAGGAATATCGGTAAAATGAGAATCTACAGCCACAAAAACAGTAATTTTGACCACACGTTTTATTTTATTTAAGTCACCCAGAGTTGCCTTGAGTTGCGCGAGAATATTGAGAGCGCAAGCTTCAGATGCTTTTTGGGCTTGTTCGGTATTCACAGTTGCACCAACTTTACCGATGGCTATTGGTTTTCCATTAATAAGAGGGAGTTGTCCAGAAATAAAGAGTTGATTGCCACTTTGTGAAGTGGTGATGTAATTGGCAAGGGGGGAGATTACTTCAGGAAGAGTGATTCCGAATTTTTCTAAGTTTTTTTCAATCATATTGGTCATAATTTTAACTCCATAGCTGCTTTATAATATATTCATTGCATAATCTATTTTTTGATTTAAGAAAATGTGTGGTTAATTGAGAAATTAGCCTTTTTTGCCTTATTGTATGATGTTATGCAACGGGGATAAAGTTCGGAAGTTGGGAATGATTAGATCATTATTTATAATAATTTTATATATTGTTTTTTTATGTACTGCGAGAGCTGAAGAGCCCATTTTTATTGTGCCTCATCGAGCAATTTATGATTTTCATCTCGATAGTGTTTCTCATGAAATGACAATTTCTGCGATGTCAGGACGAATGGTTTACGAGCTTACTGGTTCGGCATGCCAAGGCTATAGCACACGTTTTCGTTTCATTAGCCGTGTTCACATTGAAGATATGCCAGTACGTTTGACTGATCAACAGACGACGAGTTATGAGACAGGAGACAGCCGTACATTTCGTTTTAATATCACAGATCAAGAGGGAGAAGAGGTTGTGCATCGTGCCGAGGGGGTTGCAGAGCGTACTCAAGATGGTATTACAGTTACCTTAAAAAAGCCAAAGGAAAAAGAGTATAAGCTTGCAATGGCTGAATTTCCAATAATGCAACTAAAAAATATTATCCGCCATGCAAAAGCAGGAGATCATTTTTACAATGTTACTGTATTTGATGGGACAAATAAAGCAGATAAAGTTATAAAAGAAAGTATCGTCATAGGGGAAAAGAAGACGCTTTTATCTGATAGCGAAACGGAAAAAGTAAGAAAATTGGATGAAGAAGAATATTGGCCTGTTACAATTTCTTATTTTGATGATGGAGAAAATAAAGATGGTTTGCCGGTTTATCGTAGCAGTTTTCTCTTACATGAGAATGGTGTCATGCGTGATCTTCATATAGATTATGGAACTTTTTCAGTGCGTGCAAAATTGAACAGTCTCGAATTCTTGGAACTTGGAAAAGATCTTAATCAATGCGAAAATGCAAATATTAAATGATTAAAGAAAATAACTTGAAAAAGAATCAAATATTAGTATGTTTGCGCTATTCCACACGCGGAGTCTGGGTGTTTGCAAATGATCTGTGAGAAACTTCTAGCAAGCATCCGCCGGTAGCAGGTCTTCCTGCTTTTTCCGCGGAGGTTGAACCGGAAAGGATAAGATTTATGGCACTACCCGATTTTACTATGCACCAGCTTTTAGAAGCCGGTGTGCATTTTGGTCACCAGACTCATCGCTGGAATCCCAAAATGACTCCCTATATTTATGGCCAGCGTAATAATATCCATATTATTGACCTTGCTCAGACCGTTCCACTTTTACACCAAGCACTTAAACTTGTTTCAGATACTGTAGCGCGTGGTGGTCGTATTCTCTTTGTTGGTACGAAACGGCAAGCATCTGACATTATCGCAGATGCGGCGAATCGTTCCGCTCAGTATTACGTTAATGCACGTTGGCTTGGCGGCATGCTCACAAACTGGAAAACGATTTCCAATTCGATCCATCGTTTGCGGAAGCTTGACAAAATTCTTGCTGCTGAAGCGCAAGGCTTTACTAAAAAGGAACGTTTAAATCTTGAACGTGATCGTGAAAAGCTTAATCGTGCGCTTGGTGGTATTAAAGATATGGGTTCTGTTCCAGATCTTATCTTTGTTATCGATACGAATAAAGAAAATATTGCACTCCAAGAAGCAAAGCGTTTAGGTATTCCAGTGATTGCTATTATTGATACCAATTGTGATCCCGATGACGTAACACATCCAATACCAGGTAATGACGATGCTTCACGTGCAATTTCTCTTTATTGCGATCTTTTTGCCCGTGCTGCTCTTGATGGTATTGCACGCCAGCAAGGAGCAATGGGTATCGATTTAGGAGCTCAAGTTGATGCACCTGTGGAGCCTATTTTGGAAGAAAATGCAGTTTCAGAAGTTTCTGAATAATATAAAATGCCTAATTAAGGTACTTTTATTGTCTAAAGAAGAAGTTATAGGCGTGCAGAGGGATTTTGCACGCTTTCACTGTTATAAAATAAAGAGGCAAATATGAGCATTACTGCTGCACAAGTAAAAGAACTTCGAGAACTATCTGGCGCTGGTATGATGGACTGTAAAGCCGCCCTAGCAGAGACCAATGGTGATATGGAAGCTGCTGTTGATTGGCTTCGTAAAAAAGGAATAGCTAAAGCAGATAAAAAGGCTGGTCGTACAGCAGCTGAGGGATTAATCGGAGTCGTATCAAAAGATTCACATGCAGTTTTGGTTGAGATTAATTCTGAAACAGATTTTGTTGCGCGCAATGATGGATTCCAAGACATCGTGCGTAAAGTAGCAACTGCTGCCTTAGATACGCTAGGGGATGTTGAATCTGTTTCTGTTTCTCTTTATCCAGGTTCTGAGAAGACTGTAGAGCTTACGATTAAAGATGCAATTGGTACAATTGGCGAAAATATGACATTTCGTCGTTCCGCTAAATTGTCTGTTGAGAATGGTGTTGTTGCGACTTATATACACAATAGTGTGGCTGATGGGCTTGGAAAACTTGGTGTTTTGGTTGCGATTGAAACAACAGGAAATAAAGAGGCTGCTCTTGCTTTTGGTCGGCAGGTCGCGATGCATATTGCGGCAACCAATCCATTAGCACTTACAGCACAAGATGTTGATGCTGCTGCTGTTGAGCGAGAAAAAGAAATTTTTTCAGATCAAGCACGTCAGTCTGGAAAACCTGAAAATATCATTGAAAAAATGGTAGAAGGACGTATGCGTAAGTTTTTTGAAGAGGTTGTTTTGCTTTCTCAAGCTTTTGTTATGAATCCTGATATAACTGTTGAGGCCGCTTTAAAGGATGCTGAGAAATCAATTGGTGCTCCAGCAAAAATTACAGGCTTTATTCGTTTTGCATTAGGTGAAGGTGTGGAAAAAGAGGAGTCTGATTTTGCTGCAGAGGTTGCTGCTGCTGTAAAAGGCTAGTTATTGCAAACTCTTGAACAGAGATTTAAAGTCATATCGTTGGTTGTAGAATCTCTGAGGGGAACAATGTAATTGTTGAGAGGGCGTCACGTGAAAAAAGTGGTGCCCTTCGTGGTGTCAAAAGCGAAAATAAATGTGCTTTTGGGGAGATTATGAATGGCATTAGCACTTCCGTATAAACGTATTCTTTTAAAGGCTTCTGGTGAAGCTCTTATGGGAGGGCAGAATTTTGGCATTGATGTTTCTGTTGTAGACCGTATTGCCGCTGATATTGCAGAAGTGCGCACAATGGGGATAGAAGTTGCGGTTGTTATCGGTGGGGGAAATATTTTTCGTGGCGTTGCTGTTGCTTCGCATGGTGGGGACCGAGTGACAGGTGATCATATGGGAATGCTTGCAACTGCTATTAACTCTTTAGCATTGCGAACATCTTTGACAAAATTAGGGGTTGAAACTGTTGTACTCTCTGCGATTGCTATGCCACAAATTTGTGAAAGCTTCTCGCAACGTAAAGCAATAGCTTATATGAATCAGGGAAAAGTTGTTATTTTTGCAGGTGGTACAGGAAATCCATTTTTTACCACTGATTCTGCTGCTACTTTACGTGCAGCAGAAATTGGTGCGGATGTCCTTCTTAAAGGAACACAAGTTGATGGTATTTATTCAGCAGATCCAAAAATAGACCCTACGGCTAAGCGTTTTGACCAATTAACACATGTTGAAGTTTTGCAATGGGGATTATCTGTTATGGATTCAACGGCGGTCACTTTAGCACGTGAGAACAATGTACCGATTATTGTGTATTCCATTCATGAAAAAGGCGGTTTGGCTAAGGTCTTGAATGGAACAGGACGCTTTACAATAGTATCGGAATAAGGGTAAGCTTCAAAGGACAATTGAAGGAGACAGAAATATGAATGTTACATC
>NZ_JBHIOZ010000003.1:27796-66288 GCF_042195805.1 Bartonella sp. AP57NXGY
GAACCTCGGATGCTTTCTGTTTCTGTATGGGATAAAACGATGGTCGGAGCTGTAGAGCGCGCTATTCGCGATTCTGGTCTTGGTTTAAATCCCATAACTGATGGTACGAATCTACGTATTCCTTTGCCTGAATTGAATGAAGAGCGCCGTAAAGAACTTGTAAAAATTGCGCATCACTATGCAGAGCAAGCGCGTGTTGCTACACGTCATGTTCGTCGGGATGGTCTGGACAATTTGAAAAAGTTAGAAAAAGATGGTGAAATTGGACAAGATGAAGCCCATAGTTTGTCTGAAAAAGTTCAAAAACTCACGGATGAAACTATTGCTGATATTGATAAAATTTTAGCCGTAAAAGAATCTGAAATTATGCACGTTTAAGACGATTTTGTCACTAGAAAAAGGATATTTACTCCCAGCCTGTAAATTGTTTCTAGGGATAATTGTGGGGAGTGGTGTGCTCTGTGGTAGCAAGGTGTGATGCAGGAAGGTGTTCTATCATTTTGATATGGGAGAGACTGATTTGAAAGGGCAGATGTTTTAATTTTTTAGTCTGCGTGATAAATCATGCCCTTTGCTGGGAGACACTATTTAACAGCATGGTGCGGGTTTTTAGTTGAGCACGTCTTTGTTAAAATGCATAATGAAAGCATTATTAGAAATTATTCAAATATTCTAAGATGAAGGTTGAGGAAAGAATATAATGCAAAAAAACAAGTCTAACCTTTCTCTTATTTCTCATTATAAAACATGTGAGTATAATTGATCAAGCAGATGTTATGTGGCGTAATTCATTTTTTAATGACGAATAGTTGATAGAAAAGTGTTTTTATACGAAACCTATATTAGTTAATTTGTATGGGGCAGAGGTAACTGCTTTTTCATTTTATATTGAGAAAATATTAAAAAAATATTTTATAATTTTGACGGAGATTTTTGAAGCTGTTTTCATTGATTATTAGTTTCATAAGCGCTATCTTAGTAGACTGAATTATTTATGATAAATTATAAGAGAAATTATACAGGTATGAGATAAAAATACTGCGTAGGGGAGTTTTTCTTGCGTTAATTTTAGAGCTTGTATTTTCTATTTTTATTGTTTGGATGTTGTTTTGTCTAATTTGGTTTATCGTATTCTGACAGCTTTTGTTTTTGGCATTATTGCGTTGTATCTAACATGGTTGGGAGGAAACTTCTTTTTTTTATTTGTATGGTGTATTGGCGGTTTTGTTCTTTATGAGTGGATGAGTATTACTAAAGAGAAATGGTGTATTTTACAAAAAATATTAGCAAGTATCTTTTATTTAATCTTTGGCTTTTTTTTAGTATTGAGTGTATCTGCTTCATTGATTTTTTGTGTTTTAATCGTTTTAGCTACAGTGTTAGCTATTATATCTATAAAAAAGAGTGGTTGGGTTTTTTGTGGTTTTTTATATGCATCTTTTCCTGTTGTTGCTTTATGCTTTCTACGGGATCATGAAATGTTGGGGTTCCAAGTTGTTATTTTCTTATTTACGATAGTGTGGGGAACAGATATTGGTGGTTATTTTATCGGACGTGCATTAGGGGGGCCTAAATTAGCACCACAATTTTCTCCTAATAAAACATGGTCAGGAGCACTTGGTGGTACATTTGTCGGAGTTTTCGGTGGTATATGGGTCGCTTTTGGATTTTTTGATATAAATTTAGCCAGTTTTTTTGTGCCACTCCTTACACTTGTTTTGTCAATTGTTTCACAATTGAGTGATTTAGGGCAATCATGGCTCAAAAGACGGTTTTCTGTTAAAGATTCTAGTTCTTTATTGCCTGGACATGGTGGTTTTATGGATCGTATAGATGGATTGGTAGGGGCAGCTTTTCTTCTTTATTTAATTGGTTCATTTATGTCTGATATGGATGCGCCTTTTAATCTTTTTAGTATGATCTAATTGGGAGAAGATAGTTTGGAACTTTTAAATCATATCGTCACTATCGGTGATTTTCTTTTAAGAAGTTTGAGTATTCTTTTCATCATTATGATTATCATTTTTGTGCACGAATTTGGGCACTATCTCATTGGTCGGTGGTGTGGTATTAAGGCGTTAATTTTTTCGCTTGGATTTGGACCAGAAATAGCGAGTTATACAGATAAGCATGGCACGAAGTGGCGTTTAGCACTTATCCCCTTAGGAGGTTATGTAAAATTTGTTGGGGATGAGGAAAAAATCGATACGGAATCATCCCAATCATCTCTGATTGTTGATGGTTCATTTGTTAGTGCGCATGCTTGGAAAAAAGCAGCAACTGTTTTTGCCGGTCCTTTCTTTAATGCCCTTTTTACTGTTGTTATTCTAACATTTTTTTTCTTTATCTATGGTCGTGTAGCCATTGAGCCCGTTGTTGGTTCTTTGGTAAAAGATAGCCCTGCTCTTCAATCCGGTTTGGAATTAGGTGATCGTTTTGTTGAAATGGATGGACGACGGGTTGAAAGCTTTGAAGATTTGATGAATTATGTAGCTTTTCACGGAAGAGAACCCATAGAGTTTAAAATAGAACGCATGGGGCGAGTCTTTACAACGATGATTACCCCGAAAGTCGTTGAGCGAGATGATGGATTTGGTAATCGAACACGAAGTGCTATGATAGGTGTAGGTGTTCCTGTTGATTTAAATAATCCTGCACGTTTAGATCCAACTTATATAAAACATATTCGCTATGGTTTTGTAACAGCTGTAAGAAAAGCGTCAGACCGTACTGTGTTTATCGCCACTCAAACCGTTCTTTTTATGAGTCGTTTAATAGGAGGCAAAGAGGATCGTTGTCGGCTAAGTGGACCTTCTAAAACCGTTAAAATTGCTTGGAAAGTGAGCGAGACAGGTTTTATCTCTTTGTTGAATTTGGCAGCTTTTCTTTCAATAAGTGTTGGGCTTATTAACCTTTTTCCGATTCTACCGCTTGACGGTGGGCATCTTTTATTGCATGTCATTGAGGTCATTACTGGGAGGAAAATATCTGCTAAAATTCAGGGAATCGTTTTTCGTTTAGGTTTTTTCATTCTTCTCCTTTTTATGATCTTTGTCTTTTTTAATGATTATTTTTGTTGGTTTAGCTAATTAAATTATGGAAAACGCTTTATAAATTAAGTAATAATAGCAAAAACAAATTGAAGGTTGTTTACCATGTCTACAAAATGTTGTGGCGTTGTACATTATAATGAGTAATTAAGGAATGAAAAGTCTCGCTGTAAAAAGGTTGTTATGGCAGTTAGCTTTTAAGGCATCATGTCCAAGGAACGAGAGTAAGGTAAAAAAGCCAATGACTACGAATTCAAAGTTTTTAAATGCAGCATCTGTATTGGTGTTAAAGATGGGGATGATTGCCCCAGCAACGGTTTTTATGTCAATTGCTGCGGTCGGAGAAATACAAGCGTCTGTAGTCCGCTCTATTGAGGTTCGTGGGAATAAGTTTGTAAGTTCTCAGGCGATTCGAGACAATATGGGGATTAAGGTTGGGCAAGGTGTTTCCAGTGGTGATGTTGATAGTGCTGTGAAGAATCTTTTCGAATTGGGTTTATTTTATGATGTTAAAATAAATCCGGTGGGTGATAAATTGGTTGTATTCGTAAAAGAATATGAGGTTGTCAATCAAATATTGTTTCAAGGAAATAAATCTTTTAAAGACCCAGATCTTAAGCGGTTTATTTCTTTAAAACCGAATGAGCCTTTTAATTCTGCTAAGCTTTCTGCTGATATAAATACAATTCGTGAGGCTTATAAAACTCTTGGTCGTAATAATATCACTGTTAACGTTCAAACGATTAACCTTGGAAAAGGGCGGGTTAATGTGGTATTTAATGTCGTTGAAGGGAAAAAAACAAAGATTGGTGATATCACTTTTAAGGGAAATAATGTCTTTGGAAGTCGTCGTTTGCGTGATGTGATTTCAACAAAAACTTCAGGAATTTTTTCGAAGTTGTTGGGAGGTGATGTTTACAGTGAAGAGCGCCTCGCTGTTGATGAAGAAGCTTTACGTCGCTTTTATTATAACCGTGGTTATGCAGATTTTCGTGTAGTCTCTTCTAAAGCAACTTTTGATGCAGCAAGCAATACGTATAAAATTTCTTTCGTTCTTGATGAGGGTGCGCTCTATAAAATTAGCGATATTCAGGTTGAAAGTGATGTTGATGGAATTGACGTTCAATCTGTGAAAAGGATGCTTAAAACCCAGCCAGGTAATGTTTATAGTGCAGAAGATATTGAACAGTCTGTTGCAACTATTAATAACAAAGTTGCTGATTCGGGATATGCTTTTGCTAAAGTTGAACCGCGGGGAAATCGTAATTTAGCAAATCATACAATTTCAATTTTATATAATATTGAACGGGGTACACGTGCTTATATTCAACGTATTGATATACGTGGCAATGAGAAAACGCGTGATTACGTCATTCGCCGTGAGATTGATTTAAACGAAGGAGATGCTTACAATCAAACTTTATTACAGCGGGCAAAACGTCGTCTAGAAAGTTTAGGTTTCTTCAAAGCCGTTAATATTTCAATGGTTCCTACAGATCAATCTGACCAAGTTGTTTTGGTAATAGATGTCGTTGAAGCTTCAACAGGAGATCTTTCTCTTTCTGGAGGGTATACAACAGGGGGAACAAGTCCTGGTATGTCACTTGAAGTTTCTGTTACTGAACGTAATCTTGGGGGACGTGGTCAATATGTTCGTTTAGGATTAGGTGCGGGGCAAGAAAAATCTCGTAATTATAATTTATCATTTGTTGATCCTTATTTCTTAGGGTATCGTTTATCTGCTGGTGTTGATGTTTTTCGTAGTACTTATCGTGCTGATAAAGCCTATGATGTACGGCAGACAGGTGGATCGCTGCGGTTTTCGTTACCTATTAATAATCAATTATCTGCTAATGTAGCTTATTCTTATGTGCAGGAAGAATATGATTTTGGCGGAGAGTATGATTTTGACAAAGAGAGTGACATAATAGAATTATATGGGAAATATTCTGGTGCGATTGTTCAAGCTGCAAAACACAGCCCTTGGAAACGTTCATCAATTAGTTATGGTTTCACCTATAATACGATTGATGATATGAGATCCCCCCATGATGGGTGGTACGTGCATCTGCTTCAGGAATATGCAGGGCTTGGTGGGAGTGCAAAGTTCTTGAAGACCACGGGTAAGGCGATGATGTACAAGACTCTTTCTGACCAGAAGGATATCGTTGGTTTGCTTTCCTTTGGGGGTGGTTATATCCACGGAATGGGCCGAGATGGTGTTCGTATTTTCGATATGTTTAAAGTAAATTCTGATATGATTCGAGGGTTCAAATATAATGGAATAGGTCCGCGTCAGGTTTCCAGTAAGGGTGAGGTTTATTTCTTGGGGGGAACGACATATATGAATGCGACTGCTGAAGTACAGTTCCCTATCCCTGTCGTGCCTGAAGGATTTGGGTTGCGCGGTGCTTTATTTGCGGATATTGCCACGCTTTATGGCAATAATTATAAAGCCGTTTTTAAGGGTGAACCGTCTGTTACCAATACCAAAAGTGCTTGGCGTTCATCTGCAGGTGTGAGTTTGATGTGGGATTCTCCGTTTGGTCCTTTGCGTTTTGATTATGCTTGGCCAATAACGAAGCAGGAAGGTGATCGTTTGCAACAATTGAACTTTGGTATTTCTACGAAGTTCTGATTTGAGCGATTTTAAGAAGGAAAAACTTGAAGAGAATAGCTTAAGCTGGGAGAGAAAGTGTTTTGATGGCGGATACATTTTTTTTTACGCCGTCCCGACGATTGACAGTTGCAAATGCTGCTGAGTTGACGGGTGCAAAGCTTCTTAATCCAGAGTTTTCTCATAAAGTTATCAATACTCTTTCTTCACTTGAGAGTGCTGTGGAAGGTTCGCTTGTTTTTGTAGAGCATCGGAAGTTTTCTGATGCTTTACTGGACAGTTCTGCTGTTGCTGTTTTGTGTACGAATGAGATTGTTTTTAAAGTTCCCGAAACTATGGCAATTTTGGTGACATCCACACCACAGCGTGACTTTGCTCAGATTGGTCGTATTTTGTTTCCAGATTCTGTCAAGCCAATGCCTTGGTTGGGGCAGAAGGGGATTTCATCGCATGCGCATATTCATCCAACGGCTAAGTTGGCACATGATGTGTGTATTGAAGCGGGAGCTGTTATTGGTAAAAATGTTGAGATTGGTGCAGGAACTCTTATTTCATCCACAGCTGTTATCGGTGAAAATTGCCGTATTGGATGTGACTGCTATATTGCTCCTAAGGTAACAGTTCAGTGTTCTATAATAGGTGATAAGGTTCAGCTTTATCCTGGTGTTTGCATTGGGCAAGATGGTTTTGGTTATGTTGGGGGCGTTTCTGGAATCGAGAAAATTCCACAGCTTGGTCGCGTTATTATTGAGGATGGTGTAGAAGTTGGTGCGAACACGACAATTGATCGTGGAACATTTCAAGATACTGTTATTGGTGAAGGAAGCAAGATTGATAATCTTGTACAAATTGCCCACAATGTCAAAATTGGACGCTATTGTCTTATTGCCGCTCAATGTGGCATTGCGGGAAGTACATCTATAGGGGATATGTCTCAGCTTGGCGGAAGTGTGGGAGTAGCGGATCACATCATAATAGGTAAATCTGTTCAGATTGCTGCTCGTAGTGGTGTTATGAATGACATTCCGGATGGCGAAAAATGGGGAGGTAGTCCAGCGCGACCATTTAAACAATGGTTTCGTGAAGTAGCGGCATTGCGCAGTATGGGAAAAGTTAAAAAGGAGAAACGCTGATATGATCAGCAGTGAAAAAACTAAAAACTTAGAGGCTGTCGATATTGAAAAACTATTATCAATATTACCGCACCGTTATCCATTTTTATTAATTGATCGTATCGTTGATATTGATGGTGAACAAGAAGCGATTGGTATTAAAAATATAACGATTAACGAGCCACATTTTATGGGACATTTTCCCTCAAAGCCTGTTATGCCTGGAGTTTTGATTTTAGAAGCTATGGCACAAACGGCAGGAGCAATAGCACTTTTAAATTTAGGCAATAAGCAAACAAATTTAGTTTACCTTATGACGGTTGATAATGCGAAATTTCGTAAGCCGGTTATGCCTGGTGATCAGCTCAAGATTCATGTTCAGCTTTTGAAAAAAAGATCTGGTATGAGACGTTTTTCATGTGTTGCAAAAGTAGAAGATGTCCGCGTCGCTGAAGCAGAAATTGCTGCGATGATTGTTGAAAAAGAATAAACGATATTTGATGGGGATTTAAAAATGTCCGGTACGAAAATCCATCCAACTGCTCTTGTGGAGAAGGGAGCGCAGCTTGGTGAGAATGTACGCGTTGGACCATTTTGCCATATTAGTTCAGAGGCTGTTATTGGTGATGAATGTAGTTTGACAAGTCATGTTGTAATAATGGGAAAGACAACGTTAGGAGCCAAGAGTAAAGTATTTTCTCATGCCGTTTTGGGGGCAGATCCGCAAAATAATAAACATAAAGGAGGGGCTACAACTCTTTTTATTGGTAAGAATTGTACGATTCGTGAAGGTGTAACAATGCATAGGGGGTCCGATTCGAGTGTAGGAATGACAGTTGTTGGTGATAATTGCCAATTTTTTTGTTATGCGCATATCGCTCACGATTGTTATGTAGGCAATCATGTAACATTTGCCAATAACGCAATGATTGCTGGTCATGTTACTATTGGTGATTATGTGATTATTGGTGGTGGTGCTGCTGTTCATCAATTTGTTCGTGTTGGACATCATGCATTTATCGGCGGCGTATCTGCACTGGTTGGTGATCTGATACCTTATGGAACAGCTGTTGGTGTGCAGGCAAAACTTGCTGGACTCAATATTATTGGCATGAAGCGTGCAGGACTTGAGCGTCAAGATATTCATGCACTCCGTCATGCGGTTGCTATGCTTTTTGATCATAGCAAACCATTTAAAGAGCGTGTCAGTGATGTTGCTTCTTTCTATTCTTCTTCTCAGTCTGTTTCTGAAGTTGTTAATTTTATTAAAGAAGAAGGAAAGCGTTTTTATTGCACACCAAAATTTGAAGGTGTTAGAATAAAAGAACATAAGGATTAAAAATGCCTATTTGGGGAGCCAGAAGTTTTCTTTCCGGCCGTACTGCTATTATAGCAGGAAATGGTGTTCTACCGATTACTGTTGCGCAGACTCTTGAGAAGAATGGAGAAAATCCTTTTCTTGTGCTTTTGCATGGTGAGGCAGATTCTGTTCTTTATCGCTATGAGCATTGCGAGCTATCAATTGTAGAGTTAGCACGACTCGTTAAAATTTTAAAAGAGGCTGGTGTATATAATGTTGTTTTGGCAGGTGGTGTGAAAAAGCGTCCACTTCTTAAACAATTGCGACTGGACTGGACAACATTTTTAGCTCTTCCTAAGTTAATCGGAGCTTTGAAGAGGGGAGATGATGCGTTATTAAAAGCTTTTATACGGGTTATTGAAGCACACGGTTTTTGTGTTATTGGTGCTCACGAAATAGTCCCAGATCTTTTAGCTCCCATAGAATTTAATTTAACAGTACGGCGCGCTACTCCAAAAGAGAAAAAAGATATTTTTTTAGCAGTAGAAGCAGCAAAGCTTTTAGGTCAATTAGATATCGGGCAAGCCGTTGTCGTTGTCCAAGGAAGGGTGGTTGCTCTAGAGGGCGCTGAGGGAACTGATAATATGTTGTGGCGTATTTGTGAAATGCGAGAAAGAGGGCAAATTCCCCTTAAAGGTGGCATTCTTGTAAAATGCGCAAAACCACAACAGGATAATCGCGTTGATTTGCCATCAATTGGGCCCGCGACAATAATGAATATTGCAAAGAGTGGTTTATCTGGTGTTGCGGTGGAGGCAAATAGAAGTCTAATATTATCAGTGAAAACAACAATAGAAAAAGCCAACAAATATTCTTTATTTATAGAGACATTTGAAAAGTTTGGTCATGAATAATTGTTTCTTAAAGATTGCAGTGGTTTCAGGTGAGGAATCTGGTGATTTACTTGGGGCCGATCTAATTTCTTGTTTATCACAACAGATAGGATGCAATATTCATTTGATTGGTGTTGGGGGGAGCCATTTAAAGGCATTAGGCTTAAAAAGCTTTTTTGATTCCCATGATATTGCTTTAATAGGTTTAAAGGAGGTGTTGAAAAAACTACCATTGTTGTTGCTACATATTCGCAATTTATCCAAATTTATTGCACAAGAACAACCTGATTGTTTAATTATTATTGATAGTCCTGATTTCACGCATCGTATTGCAAAAAAGGTACGTGCTTTAGCGCCTTCTATTCCTATCATTAAATATATTGCACCAACCGTTTGGGCATGGAGGCCAGAGCGTGCAAAAGCTATGTGTGGATTTGTTGATCATGTTTTAGCGGTTTTTCCTTTTGAAGAAAAGATTATGCAAGATTTGGGAGGCCCTGCCACGACTTATGTTGGACATCGTCTTTTGACATATCCTCCCCTTTTGAGAGTTCAGTCAGAAAAAAAAAGCCAATTAGAACAAAGAAATTTGATCGATACACAAACATTATCGCCTGCATTAGTTATTTTGCCAGGATCACGCAATTCAGAAATTCGTTCCTTAATGCCTATTTTTCGAGAAACAGTAGAGATTCTTGTACAACGTATTCCTCATTTACGTATTATTTTACCAACCTTACCTCATTTGGTAGATAGAATCCGGGACTTTGTGCAGGGCTGGAAAAGCAAGATAGAAATTGTAGTTGGTGAAGATGAAAAATGGCGTGCTTTTGCACAAGCAAATGTTGCTCTTGCTGCACATGGAACTGTTTCACTTGAATTAGCCTTAGCAAAAGTTCCTATGGTTCTTTGCTATAAACTTGATTTCTTTTCTAAATTATTTATTTTTCCTAAAATGATGTTATGGAGTGCTGCTCTTCCAAATATTATTGCTGATAAGCCTATTGTTTCGGAATATTTGAATGAATTAATCCGTCCTGGCATGTTAGCAAGACAGGTAGAACAACTTTTGGCTAATCCTTTATTGCGACAGGCACAACTTGATTCCTTTGAGATGGTAGAACAGAAAATGAAAACTGAAGTACCATCGGGGGTTGTTGGCGCACAAACAATTATCACTCTTTTAAAAAGCAGGAATAAAATTGTATAAATAAAGCAATATTTTAATGATTAATATTTAATTTTAGCAAGAAAATTACAAGCACGTTGGCTTTTAGGATTGGTAAAAAATTCTTCAGAGGCTGCATCTTCAACAATTTTTCCATTTTCTAGAAAGAGTATTCTTTCTGAGACTTTACGTGCGAAGCCCATTTCATGGGTAACACAAAGCATTGTGATCCCTATATCGGCTAATCGAGCCATCACTTCCAAAACTTCTCCCACACTTTCTGGATCAAGAGCAGAGGTTGGTTCATCAAAAAGCATGACTTCGGGTTCCATACAAAGTGCACGGGCAATCGCAACACGTTGTTGTTGCCCACCAGAAAGTTGTAAAGGATATTTTTCACAGTGTTTTTCAATACCAACATGCGTTAAGTAACGAATTGCCCGTTCTTGTGCTTGTTGTTTGGAAAGCCCTTGAACGGTCATAGGTGCTAAAATACAATTTTGTATAACGCTCATGTGGGGAAATAAATTAAAGTTCTGAAAGACCATTCCTATCTTACGAAGAACATTTTTTTGCTGTTGTATAGGTGCAGTATGGATATCAACGTTATGGATACAGATTGAACCTTTTTGTGCTTGTTCTAATTGATTAATACAACGAATTAACGTTGATTTTCCTGATCCGGATGGTCCACAAATAACGATATGTTCACCAGCTTGAACATTAAAGTTGATATCATGTAGGACCTGAAAGTTTCCATACCATTTATTTAGATTTTGGATAGAGATCACAGGGTTTTTACTGGGAGAGATCGATTTATTATTTTTCAAATTCATCTTATTTTATTCTTTCATTGATGAAGAACTTGATTAATTCAACATTTTGATTTGATACTGTTTTTTATGATCATTTTATTTACCGTAAATATCGAGTGAGGCGCTGCTCGATAAAAACAATAAAACGATGAATGAGTTCAACGATAAAGAGATAGATAAGAGCAGCCCAAACGTAAACTTGAAAATCGAAAGTCCGTGAATAAGCGAGTTTAGCAACCCCCATTAAATCATAAACAGTAATAAGTGAGGCAACAGCACTGGATTTAATCATTAAAATCAACTCATTTCCTAAGGGGCGTAATGCTACAATCATTGCTTGTGGAAGAATAACTCTAAAAAATGTGACAGAGTTGCTTAAACCTAAAGCTTTTGATGCTTCGCGTTGTCCAGTTGTTACGGATAGAAAACTTCCTTTAAAGATCTCAGATTGATAGGCAGCAGAATTGAGTGTAAAAATAAAAAGACAACAATACCACGCGTTTTGAAAAAACCACCATAGCCCCACTTGTTGCCAAAAACTGTTCATTGAACCAAGCCCATAATAAAAAAGAAAGAGTTGAGCTAATAAAGGAGAGCCACGGAAAAAATAGACATAAGCATTTGCAAAATATTGTAAAAATGTATTCTCTGATAGACGTGCAAAAGCGATAATCATACCAAGAAAAAGGCCTAGAGAACAAGAAATAGAAACAAGTTCAACAGTAACAATAAAGCCATTAATAAATTTGGGTCCATAATGACTTAAAAGATCAGGATTAAAAAGAAAATAAAGCCACTCAGGAATCATTGACTTAGCACCTTTTTATAGCCTATTTGAGTGTATGTTTCCAAATGGCGTAAGATTGCAGTAAAAACCGCTGAAAATAACAAATAGAGTAAGCATGCTACAAAATAAAATAGCATGGGTTTATTGGTAGCAGCGACAGCTAGATTCGTTTGTCGCATGAGGTCAACAAGCGCGATGGTAGAAACAAGGGATGTATCTTTCAGTAAAGTAAGCCAATTATTAGAAAGTCCTGGCAAGGCATTTCGGATGAGCTGAGGGAAGACAATACGAAAAAATGTGGTTGACCGTGAAAGTCCTAAAGCTTTAGCTGCTTCATATTGACCTTTATCAAAAATATTAAATGCTCCAAGCCAAACTTCACAAGAAAAAGCTGCAAGAACCATACTAAGGGCAAGAACACCAGCAACAAAAGCATTGATACTGAACATGATTTCAAAACTAAAATAGTCAAATAAATTTTGAATAAGGCTTTGTAATCCGTAGTAAACTAAAAACAAAGTTAAAAGCTCTGGTAGCCCACGAAATATCGTTGAAAAGAGGCGTGCCATAGCTTTGGCCATCTTAATATTGGATCGAATCATCACTGCATTGAGAAGCCCTAGAGGAAATCCTAGAAGTCCACAACATAATGCCAATGACAAAGTCATTCCTGCA
Organism: Bartonella sp. AP57NXGY; assembly: GCF_042195805.1. NCBI lineage: Bacteria > Pseudomonadati > Pseudomonadota > Alphaproteobacteria > Hyphomicrobiales > Bartonellaceae > Bartonella > Bartonella sp. AP57NXGY. The sequence continues at coordinate 40,214 of NZ_JBHIOZ010000003.1, forward strand.
CTGGAAAGTATAACTGCTCCCCATCCACCATTGCTAAATGATAGCAATGCTAAATTTTCAATCATTCTTGTATTCCTCATGAAAGAGTTAGATAATATTTTTTAGCAATAACCAACGGGTTTCATTAAAATATCATATTGATATTTAATAAACATCACTTGTAAAATATTTTCTCATAATTTTTTCATAAGTTCCATCCAAACGGATTTCTTTTATAGCTTCATTGAACTTATTTTTAAGATCATTATTATTTTGACGGACTGCAATTGCAACAGGAAATCTTGTTTCTTCTAGAGTTCCCAAGAGGAGACAACAATCTTTTCCTTCATTTTTAAGCCAATTTAATGCTTGTAATTTATCAACAATGATCACATCAAGTCGATGATTTAAAAGATCACGATTCACTTCTATTGTGGAAGGATAGAGTTTTATTTTCACCTCTTCAGAGGCAAAATGATCTTCTGCATAGAAAGCTTGTGTTGTATTTGATTGCACACCAAGATTTTTACCTCTAAAGTCTTTTGTCGAGATTTCTTTAATTCCCGAAGCTTTGGTAACAATAACAGCCAGTGCTGTATCGTAGTAAGGATCTGTAAAGTCAATTTTTTGTAAACGCTCTTGTGTGAGAGAGAGGGAAGCAATGATAGCATCATATTTTTTTGCAATAAGTCCAGGGATCATTCCCTCGAAGTCTTGTGTAACAATAGTACACTCAACATTCATTTTTTTACAAAGTGCATAAGATATATCAATATCAAGTCCCTGCAATTTATTATTTGAGTCAATATAACTGAAGGGAGGATAGGTGCCTTCACTCGCAATTTTTAATGTTTTCGCATCAGCCAATTGGGTGAATAGTGCGGCGCTTATTATAAGAGCTCCTGCTAATAGTTTCATGATGTTCTCCTATTGGATAAGCGGGCAATATGAAATCATTATGTTTTTATAATCTGTAAGCTTTTTGGGAGCAATTCAAAAATTTATTGATGTTTATTTTAGATCATTATGTTGGGCATTATTGATAAAAAAAGAATAAATATCTTATTGCTTGTATGATAGCTTAATTTTCACGAAATGATTGATTTGAATCATTTCATGAGTAAAAACTGAGGATTTTTCTTGAAAATAAGGCTATTAAATTTGAACATAAAAAAATTAGATTTTGATACGGTAAAAATACAACCTTATTGTTGTCATTAGATTCTACAAAATGTTTAGATCTCAAGGAGCAATTAAAAGTTATTTTGATAAATGTAAATTTTCTTATAAAAATGCCGAATTTCCAATTATACCTGCATGTTCAATAAAGAGTTAAAGATACCCCTTAAATATACAGATTGAGTTTTAATTCATAGTACTATCTAATTGATATCGAAAGTAAAATATTTTCTCATAATTTTCTCATAGGTTCCATCGGCGCGGATTTCTTCTATTGCTTTATTAAAACTGTTTTTAAGATCATTATTATTTTGACGGAGTGCAATTGCAATAGGAAAATTTGTTTCTTCTAGAGTTCCCAAGAGGAGACAGCAGTCTTTTCCTTCATTTTCAAGCCAATTTAATGCTTTTAATTTATCAAAGATGATGATATCAAGCCGATGGCTTAAAAGATCACGATTAACTTCTGTTGCTGTAGGATAAAGTTTGATATTAACTCCTTCAGAGGCATAATGATCTTCCGCATATGCAGCTTGTGTTGTATTTGATTGTACACCAAGGTTTTTACCTCTAAAGGCTTGTGTTGAGATTTCTTTAATTTCCGAATTTTTGGTAACGATAACAGCGAGTGCTGTGTTGTAGTAAGGATCTGTAAAATCAATTTTTTGTAAGCGCTCTTTTGTAGGAGAAAGGGAAGAAACGATAGCATCATATTTTTTGGCAAGAAGACCGGGAATCATCCCCTCAAAGTCTTGTGTGACAATAGTACATTCAACATTCATTTTTTTACAAAGCGCATAAGATATATCAATATCAAACCCTTGCAGTTTGTTATTTGAGTCAATATAACTAAATGGCGGATAAGAAGCATCGCTTGCAATTTTCAGCGTTTGAGAATTGGCCGATAGGGTAAACAGTGTCGCGCTTATTATAAGAGCTCCTGCTAATAATTTCATTATGTTCTCCTATTAGATAAGCTGGCAAATATGAAACCATCATGAATTTTTATAATCTGTAAGCTCTTTTGGAGCAATGTAAAAAATTTATCTGTGTTCATTTTGCTATCATTATGCTGAATATCATTATCAAAAAAATAATTTTTTTTTATAAAGTATGGGAATAAAAAATATAGGAAAGAAAGTCACCTCTTATTGGTTATAGGGTGATTTTTAATAATTTTATTTAAAAATCAATAATTTATCTTTAAAAGAAAAACTATCAACTTAAATACAAAGAAAATTTCAGCTTTTAACAGGACAAAATGTAAAAGTGTTTTTATTCTAATTAGAGAAGCACTTAATGTAAGCTTTTTGCAATTTTATCTGAAGAAGATAGAAAGAAAAATTCTGACATTGCTAGATTTTAATATGTAATAAGGCTTTTAAACATGGGGGAATGATAGGGAATACATTTCCATTAAAGATAATGAGGATTATAAGGTAAAATTTTCAATTTCTTTTTGCTAAATGTTTGGCTAATTTGCAGAAGAGTATTCTCAATTTCTTTACAGAGCTAAAACTTAGAATTTTTTAGTAAATTTTTATGATGATGTTATCTCTGTAGAAAGAGTTTTAAAATCACGTTTTATAAAAATTTTTAAAGGATGTTTTTTGATTACTCTCAATAAAGCTTCAGTAAATTGAAGCTTTATTGATTTCTTTTTTTAATTTGCACGTTCATCTATAGGAACATAGTCACGCATAGCATAGCCTGTGTAGAGTTGTCGAGGACGACCAATTTTTTGTGCAGGGTCTTCAATCATTTCTTTCCATTGTGCCACCCACCCGACACTGCGCGCCAATGCAAAAAGGACAGTAAACATTTCAGTTGGAAAACCTAGAGCTTTTAATGTAATGCCGGAATAGAAATCAACATTGGGATAAAGCTTTTTCTCAATAAAATATTCATCACTTAAGGCAATTTTTTCAAGCTCTATTGCAATATCAAGAAGAGGGTCATCTTGAATGTTGAGTTCTTTTAAAACTTCATGACAGGTTTTTTGCATGATTTTTGCACGTGGATCATAATTTTTATAGACACGGTGCCCAAAGCCCATAAGGCGGAAAGGATCATTTTTATCTTTTGCACGTGCAATAAATTCAGGAATTCTTTTAATAGAACCTATTTCTTGTAGCATTTTTAGGCATGCTTCATTGGCACCACCATGTGCTGGTCCCCAAAGGCATGCAACACCTGCTGCAATACAGGCAAACGGATTAGCACCTGAGGATCCAGCAAGACGTACCGTAGATGTAGAAGCATTTTGTTCATGATCTGCATGAAGGGTAAATATTTGATCCATCGCCCGAGCAAGCACAGGGTTTGTTTTATATTCTTCACAAGGAACAGCAAAACACATATGGAGGAAATTTGCAGCATAACTAAGATCATTACGTGGATAAACAAATGCTTGTCCAATACTGTATTTATAGGCCATAGCAGCAAGCGTTGGAACTTTTGAGATAAGACGAACAGAAGCAATCATTCTCTGGTGAGGATCTGTAATATCAATAGAGTCGTGATAGAACGCAGACATAGCGCCAAGGCAGGCAACCATGACGGCCATAGGATGAGAATCACGACGGAAGCCATGGAAGAAGCGTGCAAATTGTTCGTGGACCATGGTATGCTGCATAATACATCGATCAAATTCATTTTTTTCTTGCTGTGTTGGGAGTTCACCATAAAGTAAAAGATAACAACTTTCGAGAAAGTCTCCTTTTTCAGCCAATTGATCAATAGGATAACCACGATAAAGCAATATGCCTTTATCACCATCGATATAAGTAATTTTTGATTCACAAGAAGCTGTTGAAGTAAAACCAGGATCATAAGTAAAAATATCGGTTTTTTTATAGAGAGAAGCAATTTCAATGACTTCAGGTCCACTCGTGCCTTTACGCAAGGGAAGCTCTACTTTTTTATCATTCACAATAATATATGCGTTATTCTCAGACATTCGGTATTCCTTTCAGATCCTTCACTTCTAAAAATTAAGACTCTGCTTCATCAGAGTGGGGGATGTATAACTGAAGCTTTTCTTACTTATTTAAGGGTAGATTGCCTCTAAAAGTGAGTACATGCAATCTAAAAATATTTCCTTATTGATCATTATTACTCAATAAGAAATGTATTTCAATGATATAACATAAAAAACTCTTTTAGGGCGCGTTGAGATATCTGTATAGATCCTTATTTGAGGAAATATACTCAGTGCACATCATGGGCATATTGTTGTGATAAGTTGGTCCTTGATGCGATGAAGGGATTCATTGCGTCCTAATAAAATAAGAATATCCAAAACACCTGGTGATGTTGCACATCCTGTAAGAGCTGCGCGAAGTGGTTGGGCGATAGATCCAAATTTGAGATTCTGTGTTTGGACAAAAGAGCGAAGTGTTTCATCTAGAGTTTTTGTATCCCAAGAGGGGCACGCTTTCAGAGCAAGATAAAGATTGTTTAAAATGGTTCGTCCATTTTTATCTAAGAGCATTTGAGCTTTTTCATCAAGTTGTAAAGGTCGTTGCGTAAAAATGAAGGAGGCATTGTCAATCAGTTCGCACAGTGTTTTTGAACGTTCTTTCAAATGCGGGATTGCTTTTAAAAATTGAACACGGCGTTTTTCATCAAGTCTTTCAATAATTTGTGCTCCCCTATCGGTTTCTGGTAGAATATTAAGAGCGGCATCAAAAAGTTCTTGATCATTACTCATACGCATATAGTGTCCGTTGATGAAATCGAGCTTTTTGAGATCAAAACGAGCAGCACCTTTGTTAATATCCTTAATATCAAACCAAGAAATCATATCTTTAAGGGACATCAGTTCGTCATCACCATGACTCCAACCTAAACGGACAAGGTAATTGCGCAAAGCAGCAGGAAGATATCCCATTGTTCGGTAGGCATCAACACCGAGCGCACCATGTCGCTTTGATAATTTTGCACCGTTTTCACCATGGATAAGAGGAATATGGGCCATAACAGGAATGTCCCATCCCATTGCTTTAAAGATAATCGTTTGTCGGGCTGCGTTGGTAAGATGATCGTCACCACGTATAATATGTGTGATGCCCATATCATGATCATCAACGACAACAGCATGCATATAGGTAGGCGAACCATCAGAACGCAAAATAATGAAGTCATCGAGATCTTTATTAGGAAAACGGACATCACCTTGAACACGATCATGTACAATCGTTTCTCCATCTTGAGGGGCTTTGATGCGAATAACAGGCTTAACACCTTTAGGAGCTTCAGAACTATCACGGTCACGCCAACGTCCATCATAACGTGGTGGGCGCCCTTCTGAACGGGCTTTTTCACGCATTTCAGCTAACTCCTCAGGTGAAGCATAACAATAATATGCTTTGCCATTCTTGACCAACTGTTCAGCGATTTGGCGGTGACGTTCTGCACGTTCGAATTGCGAAATAGGGGCGCCATCATAACTAAGACCCATCCAGTGCAAGCCATCTATAATGGCTTTTACAGCTGCTTCGGTTGAACGCTCTCGGTCTGTATCTTCAATTCGTAAAAGCATTTTTCCACCGGTATGTTTTGCATAAAGCCAATTAAAAAGAGCAGTACGAGCACCACCAATGTGAAGGAAGCCAGTGGGTGAAGGGGCAAAACGAGTAATAACAGACACGAATATTTTCCTTTAAACTAAGATATTACTTATGGAATTTTATAGAAAAGTCATGTTAGCATAAGTGATGGGGCGTGCAATAGCCGTATTGCGAGTTAAAGTGGGGGACTGATGTTTTATAAAAGTAAAGAGGGTTTATCCGAAAAATCTGTTACAGAAAGAAAAAAGCCATGTCAGATAGGGCAGAGTGTTTTTTCTAGGTATGATGATGCAAAGAACAGTAGCTATAATCAACAAAAACTTTTTTTATTGACACTCTTAAAAGAAGTAATCATTTTTTTTCGCAAATGGTTAGAAGATTGTATTAATAAAGAAGTTTCTTTTGGTATCCTTTTTTCGCTGATTTTAGTCTTTTTTGCCCTAGGAATCATTTTCTATTTTCATTTAGAGTGGGAACCAAGTTGGGGACAATTGGGGGCGTTGGTCAGTATTTTTCTGGGAATATTCTATGTAGCACGTTTTTATCGAAAAATATCGATTCCCGTGGGGTTTCTGTTTTGTATTATATTGGGTGCTTTAGCGGCAAAAATAGAAACGTGGCGTATTGCAACACCCATGCTAAGCAGTGACATTGTCACTACATTGACGGGAAGAATTGTTTCTATTGAGTCAGGTGCCAAAGGAGGATTTCGTTTAGTTTTGGATATTTTGAATACAGAAAATCCCGTATTACGCCATAGTCTTCATCGTGTTCGTTTATCGGCAAGATATTTGCCATCTGGCTTAGCGATTGGTGATGGATTGCATGGAAAAGTTAAGATTCGTGCATTCTCTGGGCCGGTGCGTCCAGGAGGCTACGATTTTAGTTTTCATAATTATTTTAAAAGAATTGGAGCACAAGGCGTTTATTTAGGAAAACCAAGAAAAATATCCGTTTCGCAGCCTGATGGAATATTCGCTATCATTCTACAGAAAATTGAAAATTTACGCACGAAGATGACACAAAGAATCCGTATAGCCCTTGAAGGAGAAAAGGGGAGTGTTGCAGCTGCCCTCATAACAGGGCAGCGTGCTGGTATTTCAAATGAGACAAATGAAGCATTACGTACAGCTGGATTAGCTCATATTTTATCAATATCAGGTTTACATATGGCGTTGTTAAGCGGCATAGTTCTTTTGAGTATCCGTAGTTTTTTAGCATTTTTTCCAGTTTTTTCTTCCTATTATTCCAGTAAAAAATTTGCTGCTATCGTTGCTTTTATGATAACAGCTTTTTATTTGTTATTGTCGGGCTTAGCAATATCAGCGCAAAGAAGTTTTGTGATGATTGCTGTTATGTTGGTTGCTATATTGTGTAATCGCTCTGCTATAACAATGCGTAATTTTTCCATTGCAGGGTTGATAACTCTGGCGATGACACCCCATGAAATATTAGGTCCTAGCTTTCAAATGTCCTTTTCTGCGACTGCTGCTTTGATCGCTTTTTTTGATTGGTGGAGTGGAAGATCATTTTTTCGTAAAAGAAAAACAACTCCCTCTTATGTTGGAGGGGGAGTGATAAATTTTGTTTTCTTATCGATTCTTTCAACATGTGCTTCTTCCTTTGTTGCAGGGAGTGCAAGTGGAATTTATGCTGCTTATCATTTTTCTAATATGGCATCTTTGAGCATTATCAGTAATGCCTTTGCTTTGCCTGTCATCTCAATTTTTGTCATTCCCTTTGGATTAATCGCAGTTCTTGCAATGTTAGGAGGATTCGAATGGCTTCCTCTTCAAATTATGGGTTTTGGAGTTGATCTTGTAATAAAGATTGCACATGCTATCAAGGCTATTTCTCCTGATTTGAATCCTGGTTTTATGCCGTTATCAGCGTTAGTTTTATTGAGCATAGGCTTGGTTGGACTGACTTTTTGCAAAACACCCATCCGGCTCTTTTTTAGTTTGTTTATTTTGGCAGGTGTTTCTATTTGTGTATTGCATTCACCTGTACAACTGATTATAGCAGATAATATGCGCCTCGTGGGCGTTATTCATGATAAAAAATTATATATTGATCGTTACCATATTTCTAAGTTCACGACATCCATATGGAAAAAGTCATTTCGTGTGAATGAAACGATTAAACCAACAAAATATGGTCCTTCGTTACACGGACAATTTATTTGTGATTATCATGTATGTACATCTTTATTGGATAATGGATTAAAAGTGATCGTTTTACAGAGAGAAACAGATCAATGTGTAGAGGCAGATATTCTCATTCAGACATTTGTGATGCATAATCCAACTTGTTACAAGAAGGCAAAAATAGTATTTATACCTCAACAATTGTTATCACGAGGAAGCGTTATGATGACCAAAGGTGGAGATATTATTTGGTCTTCGCTAGGGTTTCATAGACCATGGAATATGCACAGACAGCATTCATAAAAACATATAATCAGTCATATTTTGCTTCACATTTGGATAATGACAAAACAAAAAATAACAGAAGACTTTTCTCATAATATTTTACGGTATTTAAATTCGTAAGTTTATCAACGTCATTGAAACGAGATAATAATCTACAGTTTTCTAGAAATAGATGATTTTTTATATCTGATCATTTTAATTTTTTCAAAAAAATTGATATGTGCATCTTTGTGCATCCTATTGATAGCACAAAATAAATCAAAAATTCTTATTGAATGAGAAAAATGCTAACAAATATTCTCAAAGAAATAAAAAAGATAATTGTTGATTATTCTATTTTATTCTTATCATATATTTCTATAACGAGTAACATCTCTTCAAGCAAGAGATGATGGTCAATTTAAATAGATTGCGTCAAGAGGTTATCTTTTATTATCATTATTATCGGTGGTAATAGGGGTGATAAGTGCTGCTTATACGGATAGAAGGCAAAGTCATTCATGAATGTTCAGCAGTTAAAAAAAATGGCAGCTATTAAAGCGCTTGAGTTTGTTGAAGATGGTATGCGGCTTGGTATCGGATCTGGTTCGACAGTCAATGAATTTATTCATCTTCTAGGTGAGCGTGTTGCGGATGGTTTGCGGGTGACTGGTGTTGCTACTTCAAAATATTCTGAACAACTCTGTCATAAGTTTGGAGTGCCTGTTAGCACTTTAGAACAAATACCTGAGCTGGATCTTGATATTGACGGAGCAGATGAAATTGGTCCTGAGATGATGCTCATTAAAGGGGGAGGGGGAGCATTGTTGTATGAAAAAATTGTAGCGTCGGCATCTCGTGCAATGCTTGTCATTGCGGATGAAACAAAGGTGGTAAAAAGACTTGGTGCTTTTGCACTACCAATTGAAGTTAATCCATTTGGTATCCACACAACATGCAGAGCCATTGAAAAAGTCGCTGATGATTTAGGGCTTTCTGGAAAAATTGCATTGCGAATGAATGGAAAAAATCCTTTTGAAACAGATGGTGGCCATTTTATTCTTGATGCATTTTGGGGCTGCATTTTGCAACCAAAACCATTATCGGATGCACTTCTTGCTATTCCTGGTGTTGTTGAGCATGGCCTTTTTTTGGGGTTGGCTTCACGTGCAATTGTCGCTATGGCTGATGGTCAAATAAAAGTTTTAGAACCGTTTGATTTTTAGAAAAGGCATTTACATGATGATATGTTAGCACAGTAAAAAAGGGTCTTAAAGATTTTAGGTAGAATAACGAATTAAAATTATAATTAGCGATCGGGGTAATCATTAAATGAAAATAATATTTTCTTTTCAGCGTTTTGTCGTATATTTTAGTGCAATTGCTATTTTTGTTGTGAATGTTGGCATGGCTTATGCACAAGGTGTGAGTGATCAACATTTAGATTCAGCGCGAAAGGCAATCAGAGCTATTCATGCAACGGATCAATTTGATAGCTTTTTACCAAATGCGGTCCATGATTTCAAAAATGAACTGATTAGCGATGATCCGAATTTGGCAACAGCTATTTCTGATATTGTTGATAAGCAGGCGCTTGCTTTAATTAAAAGGCGCTCTGATCTAGAAAAAGAGATTGCTCACGTATATGCAAAATATTTTACTCAAAAAGAGCTTGATGCGATAACAACATTTTATAATTCTGATACCGGTAAAAAGTTTTTGACAGAAGTCCCCAATATTGCACGTGATTCTTATTCAGCATTTGATATATGGCGTACTGCTCTTATGCGGGATCTTGTAGAAAATGTGAAAAAAGAGATGTCTGAAACACTTAATTTGAATAATTCTACTATGCCTACAAATATGCCTATAAAATCAGAATCTTCAGAAAATAAAAAATAGCTTGATCGATATCATGACAACAATGGGCAATTTCTGATTTTTTTAATAGCGGCGGTTTTCCCGCCGTTTTAAATATTTTAATGAGAATAAGTCTTTTTAGAATACTGCTTTATAAAAAAGGCTTCTTCAAAAGAAAAAAAGACTTTCATTTGATAATAAAAGATCTTAGCCTACTCTTGCAGATGTATAAGAAGGAATAATTCGTGGGCTCTTTTGACTTTGATTTATTTGTTATTGGAAGTGGTTCTGGTGGAGTACGTGCAGCACGGCTTGCTGGAGGTCTTGGCAAGCGGGTCGCTATAGCAGAGGAATATCGTATAGGGGGCACTTGTGTTATTCGTGGTTGCGTTCCCAAAAAACTTTATGTTTATGCATCACAATATGTAAAAGAATTTAAGAAAAGTGTTGGTTTTGGGTGGGAATATGCGGATCCAATTTTTAGCTGGGAAAAGTTGGTTGCAGCTAAAAATAAAGAAATATCAAGGTTAGAAGGGCTGTATCGTAAGGGATTAGAAAATAACAATGTGCATATTTATGAAAGTCGTGCTACTTTTATAGATGATCACACATTAGAGCTTTCTGCCACGGGTGAGCGGGTAAGTGCAGAAAAAATTTTGATTGCAACAGGGGCAAAACTTGCACCAAATACGTCCATAGAAGGCGGTGAATTTTGCCTTACTTCTAATGAGATTTTTGACCTTAATCAACTCCCAAAATCAATAGTGATTGTTGGTGGAGGGTATATTGGTGTTGAATTTGCTAATATTTTTCATGAATTAGGTGTAAAAACAACACTCCTTCATCGTGGTGATTTAATCCTTCGTAATTTTGATCATGATTTGCGGCAATTGCTCAGCGATGCAATGATTGAAAAAGGGATTTCTATTCTTTATGGCATAACAATTTCTAAAGTGCAGGCTGCAGAAAATTGTTATGAAGTTGTTTTATCAAATGGGAAAATAATCAGAGCCGATCAGATTATGTTGGCTACGGGGCGTGTACCAAATACAACGGGTTTAAGACTTGAGCGGGCAGGTGTTAAGGTGAATGAATTTGGTGCAGTTGTTGTTGATGAGAAAATGACAACAAATATCCCCCATATTTGGGCTGTTGGTGATGTAACAGGTCATATTCAATTAACACCCGTTGCGATTCATGATGCAATGTGTTTTGTTAAGACAGCATTTGAAAATATTCCAACAACACCTGATTATGATTTAATTACAACAGCAGTTTTTTCACAGCCAGAGATTGGAACGGTTGGTCTTTCAGAAGAGGAGGCGGTAAAGCGTTATAAGCGTCTTGAAATTTATCGTACAGTTTTTCGTCCTATGCGTAATGTTCTTTCTGGTAGTTCAGAGAAAATGCTTATGAAACTCATTGTTGATGGTGAAAGCCGTATTGTTGTGGGCGCTCATATTTTAGGGGAAAATGCTGGTGAGATGGCTCAGCTTATAGGGATATCTCTCAAGGGTAAGCTGACGAAGGATATCTTTGATGAGACGATGGCAGTGCATCCAACGATGGCAGAAGAATTGGTAACGATGTATAAACCAAGTTATATATATGAAAATGGGAAGAAAATAGAAAGTTAAACAGCATATATTGCGGTAAAAAGCTTTTGATATGCTAATCTGTAAGATTAATCTTTAGAGAGAGTGTAATGATAAAAGAATGGGCGCCTGACACTTGGAGAACAAGGCCAATTAAACAAGTTCCGACTTATCCGGATAAGTCTATGTTAGAAGATGTTGAGCGAAAACTGAGAAGGTATCCTCCTTTAGTTTTTGCCGGTGAAGCACGTGATTTAAAAAATGAATTAGCAGCCGTTGCGAAAGGCCAAGCTTTTTTATTGCAAGGTGGTGATTGTGCCGAAAGCTTTGCAGAACATGAAGCTGATAATATTCGTGATTTTTTTCGTGTATTTTTGCAAATGGCGATTGTTTTGACCTTTGGTAGTTCTAAACCGGTTGTTAAAATTGGTCGTATTGCTGGTCAATTTGCAAAGCCTCGCTCTTTTGATATTGAAAGAAAAGAGGGAGTTGAATTTCCTGCTTATCGTGGGGATATTATTAATGGCATTGAATTTGAAGCCGGTTCTCGTATTCCAGATCCGCAACGGATGTCTATGGCTTATCGCCAATCTGCGGCAACACTTAATCTATTGCGTGCTTTTTCACAAGGTGGCTATGCTAATTTAGAAAATGTTCACACATGGATGTTGAGTTTTGTTTCTAACAGTCCGCAGGGAGAACGTTATGAATTATTGGCAGAGCGTATTTCTGAAGCAATTGATTTTATGCGTTCTATAGGGATTACATCCAAAACACATTCTTCATTGCGTGAAACATCTTTTTATACCAGTCATGAAGCACTGTTGCTTGGTTATGAAGAGGCTTTGACTCGGATTGATTCAACTTCAGGAAATTGGTATGCAACATCTGGTCATATGCTATGGATTGGTGACCGTACGCGTCAGATTGACCATGCTCACGTTGAATATTGTCGCGGCATTAAGAATCCTATAGGATTAAAATGTGGTCCTTCCATTGAGCCTGATGAGCTTTTAAAATTAATTGATATTTTAAATCCTGAAAACGAGTTGGGGCGGCTTACTCTCATTACGCGCTTTGGTTATGATAAAGTTGAAAGTTATCTGCCTAAACTCATCCGTGCTGTTGAACGCGAGAAGCGTGCGGTTATATGGTCATGTGATCCAATGCATGGCAATACAATTACTGCCAATGGTTATAAGACGCGTCCTTTTGATTATGTTTTAAAAGAAGTAGAGAATTTTTTTGCAGTGCATCGTGGAGAGGGAACTTATCCAGGAGGCATTCATATTGAGATGACAGGTCGTGATGTTACTGAATGTACAGGAGGGGCGCACGCCATTTCTGTGGACGATTTATCTGATCGTTATCATACGCAATGTGATCCACGGTTAAATGCAGATCAAGCGTTAGAATTGGCTTTTCTTGTTGCTGAACTCCTTAAAAAAAATCGCGTGACTGAATCGTTAGCAATTGCTGCTGGGGGGTAGGCAAAAATTTGCCTAATATTTTTAGGTCATTATGGCAGAAAAGAATTTTAAAAAATGATGTTTCCGATGATGAAGAATAAAGTTGTGGTTGCTAAACTGATGAAATGATACAAAGGCTTATGAAAAATGATTTTCGGGTATCAATTGCCCAATTAAATCCTATTGTCGGTGATATTGAGGGGAATTTTTCTTTAGCTGTCATGGCGCATCAAAAGGCCAAAGAAGAGGGGGCTGATCTTGTTTTATTCACGGAACTTTTTATAAGTGCTTATCCGCCGGAAGATCTTGTTCTAAAACCTGCTTTTACAAAAACATGTGAAGAGACTGTTGAGAAATTAGCAAAGATAACCGTAGGCGGACCAGGAATTGTCATTGGTCTTCCATTAAGGCGCAATGGTAATATTTACAACGCTGTCATGGTTCTTGATGAAGGGAGAGTCATTGCCGAATGTTTGAAGTTTGATTTACCTAATTATGCTGAATTTGATGAAAAGCGTTTATTTTCTTCAGGTCCACGTCCTCAGCCTATTGTCTATCATGGAATTAAATTAGGAATAGTCATTTGTGAGGATCTTTGGAATGATTCCTCTCTTAGTACAGAGCTTAAAGATAAAGGAGCGGAAATTATTCTTGTCCTTAACGGATCTCCTTATTATCGTAATAAAACATTAAAACGTATAGACGTTGTTCATACACAGGCTCTACAATCTGGAGTGCCAATTATCTACGCTAATCAAGTAGGTGGTCAAGATGAGCTCGTTTTTGATGGTGGGTCTTTTGCCTTGAATGGACAAGGCAAAAAGATATTTCAAATGAAACACTTTGATAGCCATATTGCTTTAAGCCATTGGCAAAAAACAACGACGGGATGGCACTGTATTTCAGGTCCTAATGAAAGTCTTCTCAATGGATTAGCGGCTGATTATCAAGCTTGTGTTTTGGGGTTGAAAGATTACGTTAATAAAAACGGCTTTAAGGATGTTATTCTTGGTCTTTCAGGAGGAATTGATTCAGCCCTGTGTACGGCAATGGCGGTGGATGCTCTTGGTGCTGAGAGGGTTCGCACCATTATGATGCCCTATCATTATACTTCGCAAGAATCATTAAAAGATGCCAAAGAATGTGCTGATCTTTTGGGATGTCGTTATGAAATCATACCGATTGCACAACCTGTTGAGGCTTTTTTAAAGACAATGGCACCTGTTTTTTCAGGGTTACCCTCTGACGTCACAGAGGAAAATCTTCAAAGTCGTATACGCGGTACACTTTTAATGGCGCTTTCAAATAAATTCGGCTCAATGGTGGTAACGACAGGCAATAAGTCAGAAATGGCTGTGGGATATGCAACACTGTATGGGGATATGAATGGCGGGTTTAATCCTCTTAAAGATATTTATAAAATGCAGGTTTATGCATTAGCAGAGTGGCGCAATAAAAATCACTTGCACAATTTGAGAGGACCAGAAGGAATGATCATTCCATCCAATATTATAGAAAAAGCACCCTCTGCAGAGCTGCGGGAAAATCAAAAAGATGAAGATTCTCTTCCGCCTTATCCTATTTTAGATGATATATTACAATATCTTGTAGAAAATGACATGAGTATTTGTGATATTGTTAAACGTGGACATTCACGAGAAACTGTTGCGAAAGTTGAACAGCTTCTTTATGGTGCCGAATATAAAAGGCGTCAATCTGCGCCTGGTGTAAAAATCAGTTACAAAAATTTCGGACGCGATCGTCGCTATCCTATAGTCAATCATTTTCGCGATAAAAATTGAGTATTATTTTATGGTTAAAGTTCGTTTTGCTCCCTCTCCAACAGGTTATATTCATATTGGCAATATCCGTATTGCGCTTTTCAACTGGCTTTATGCGCAAGCGTATAAGGGAGAATTTATTTTACGCTATGATGATACAGATATTGAACGTTCTAAACAAGAATATATCGATGCTATTGCTGTTGACCTTGAATGGCTTGGTATTCAACCAGATGCAATTTATTACCAATCCAAGCGATTTAATCGATATGATGAAGTGGCAGAAATTCTCAAACAACGTGGCCTTCTTTATCCTTGTTATGAGACAACAGAGGAATTAGAGCGGCGTCGTAAAATCCAGCTTTCACGCAAATTGCCTCCTGTTTATGACCGTGCAGCATTGAAGTTGACAACAGAAGAGAGAAAAAACTTTGAATCACAAGGTCGTAAACCCCATTGGCGTTTTCTTCTTCCTAATTTTGAAAGTGATCCTTTACACACAAAGCGAACAGAAGTTTGCTGGAATGATGCAATAAAGGGAAAGCAGACGATTGATTTAGCTTCTCTTTCAGATCCTGTTCTTATTCGTGAAGATGGAACCTATCTTTATACATTGCCGTCTATTGTTGATGATGTAGATATGGCTATTACGCATATTATTCGTGGGGATGATCATATTACAAATACAGGCGCTCAAATTGCTCTTTTTAAAGCTCTTAATGCAGAATTACCGGTTTTTGCTCATACCAATTTATTGGCGACAGTTTTAGGAAAAGGATTTTCAAAACGTAATAATGATCTTTCTATTCGTTCTCTACGGGAAGAAGGATTTGAATCTATAGCTGTTCAATGCCTTGCCGTTTTGATTGGGACATCGCAAAATGTGCATCCCTATCCCAATCAAGCTGCGCTTTTAGAGCATTTTAATCTCCAAGATACGTCAAGATCCGTTGCAAAATTTGATATTGCTGATCTTCTTGCTTTGAATAGTCATCTTGTCCATGAGTTAACCTATGAGGAAGTAAAAATGCGCCTTAAAAAACTTTCTATTGAGGGAGATAAGGCGGAATATTTCTGGAACGCGATAAGAAGCAATATTAATAAAGTCAATGATGCTGTTTTTTGGTGGAAAATCATTCATGATGAACAGAATTTTGATACAGTAGCACTAGAGGATCGTGCTTTTGTGCACCAATCACTCGATTTCTTACCTGAAGGTGCTTTGAATGAGGAAAGTTGGAAAATTTGGACAACAGCATTAAAAGAAAAAACAGGTCGAAAAGGAAAAGCTTTATTTATGCCATTACGTCAGGCACTTACGGGCATGGATCATGGACCTGAAATGGGAAAAATTTTGCAGCTTTTAGGGCGTGAAAAGGTAACGGAAAGGCTCTCTAGGAAATAAGAGCGGATTTTTTAAAAGTATTTCGTTCATTTCACTCTAAAAGAGAGTAGAGAACGGGTTTATTTACATGTTTTTATAAGCATGAAAGCAGGAATATCATCACCAAATCCAATAGGTGTGTAATTCTTATTTTTTCGTGAGCGTTGTTGCTCAGATGGCTTCTCCTTATTATTTGCATTTTTGATATATTCTGTTTTATTCTCTTCTACAGATTTTTTAGTGTGAGCAACAGTCTCTTTTGGAGCAGTTTTCTTTGATGGTTTTGAAGATTTTTTCTTTACAACAATATCTTCTGTTTGATCATCGGCTATTAAAGTTGAGAGATCTCCATTGAGCCATTCAATTTTTTCATTACTCATTTCTTCGATGGCATTGATATATTTTTGATCAGCTTTTGTAACGATTGTAAAGGCTTTTCCGCTACGATTTGCACGCCCTGTACGACCAATTCGATGGATATAGTCTTCAGCATGTGTAGGAACATCATAGTTAAATACATGACTTACAGCTGGAATATCGAGTCCACGGGCAGCAACATCAGAAGCAACAAGAAGTGTAAGTTTATTATTTTTAAAATCAGCTAGGGTGTTCATGCGCGAATATTGGTCCATATCTCCATGAAGTGCCCCTACATTAAAGTTATGTTTGATAAGCGATCTAAAAAGTTCAGAGATATCTCTCTTTCGATTACAGAAAATGATTGCATTTTGAAGCTCTGCACCTTCATTTTGGATAAGCTCTCGTAAAACCGCTCTTTTATCCCATGATTTATTTCCAGATTTGACAAGCCGTTGTGTAATTGTGGTAGCTGTTGAGGAAGCTTTTGTAACTTCAACAGATACAGGAGAATGTAAAAATTGTTTCGTTAGCTTTGTAATTTCTGGCGCCATTGTTGCAGAAAAGAACAAAGTTTGACGCGTAAAAGGGGTTAGTTTACAGATGCGTTCAATATCAGGAATAAAGCCCATATCCAACATGCGATCAGCTTCATCAATCACAAGGATTTCAACGCCCATCAGGAGCAGTTTACCGCGCTCGCAATGATCAAGAAGGCGCCCTGGTGTTGCTATAAGAACATCAGCTCCCCGTTCAAGTTTGCGATCTTGGAGTTCAAAAGAAACGCCACCAATCAAAAGAGCAACATTTAAACGATGATTTATGCCGTATTTATCGAAATTTTCTTCAACTTGAGCTGCAATTTCTCTTGTTGGTTCTAAGATAAGCGTACGGGGCATTCGTGCTCTTGCACGACCTTTTTCAAGGAGAGTGAGCATAGGCAATACGAAAGAGGCGGTTTTACCTGTTCCCGTTTGGGCGATTCCTAAAACGTCTTTTCTTTGAAGGACATGCGGAATTGTTTCACTTTGAATAGGTGTCGGAGCTGTATACCCCGCTGATTTCACCGCATTAATAACCTTTGCGGAAAGACCTAAATCATCAAAACTGTTTAAAGATGGTATCATTTTTTTATCAACTGCTCTGTGATTTTAACTGCGCTATCTAATGATGATTATAACCAATATTTTACACTCTTTAAAAGTGTTAAGATGTTTTCACAAAAAAAACTAACTATAACAATCATATACATATAAAACGCATAATACAATCATTAATAGCGAAATTGTTCTGATAAAATGCGCTCATCCCATGAATGATTTGAGTCAAAAAGGATTGAAGCTGTTACTTCTGTTGCCATTGAAATAGTAACTGAATGGACAGATTTAACTTCAATATTATCTGCAGCAGCGTTTACAGGGCGTTTGTCAGGTTCAAGCATATCAAAGCGCACTGTTACTGTATCGGGAAGCAAAGCTCCATGCCAACGCCGAGGGCGAAAAGGGCTAACGGGAGTGAGGGCCATAAGGGGAGCCATAAGAGGTAAGATAGGTCCTTGTGCTGATAAATTATAGGCGGTTGATCCAGCTGGTGTAGCGACGAGGACACCATCACAACTTAATTGTTCCATGCGTACGTTGTTATCAATGGTGATGCGAATTTTTGCCGCTTGATAAGATTGCCGAAAGAGGGATACTTCATTAATTGCAAGCGCCTCGATAGAATCTTGACATTCAGATTTTGCAATCATGCGCAGGGGATGGATTTCTTTTTTATGTGCGGCAGCAATACGATTGGGCAATTTTTTTTCATGAAATTCATTCATAAGAAACCCTACAGAACCTTGATTCATACCATAAATAGGTTTGCCTGTGTTCATGACATCTCGTACGGTTTGTAACATTGTCCCATCACCACCGATTGCAACAACAATATCAGTTTCTTCCAGAGAAGAATGACCATAAACGGAAATTAATTTATGGGTAGCTTTGATAGCCTCCTCAGTTTCTGCGGAAATAAAATGAAAGCGACTTGGTAATGTAGCCATTTAAAAATTATCCTGATACTTATAATTTATGTTGTAACTTATTTTTGAGAGTTTTGAAGTTGTAATAAAAGCTCTTTTTATAATAAAAAGAGCATTGAATAAAGAGAAGTTATTTCAAGGTAAAGTATCATTAAACAGTAAAAGGAATGCGTCGTTAGATAAATTACAAACGAGTAATTTTTTTATTAGAATGATAATTTAGCATTGAAGCTAAGAGTATGATTAGTTAAAAGACCATAACTGATTTTAATAATCAGTGTGAAGCACCCGTAGCTCAGCTGGATAGAGCGCTGCCCTCCGAAGGCAGAGGTCACAGATTCGAATTCTGTCGGGTGCACCAAATTCTTCAACTTCATATCATCCTAAATAACAAGATTACCTAAAAAGAAGCCAATTTCCTCTTTTATGAAAATGGTTATTTGAGTTGTTTATTAAGTTTTGCAGCGAATAAGCAAATGATTTTAAGAGAAGTAAAATTTACGGCTGCGTATATAATTTTTCGGTTAGTCATTTTGAATATCGAGATAAAAAAGCAAGGTTATCTAAATATGCTTTCAATTTAACTATAAACATTTAAAAAGTACATTTAATTCAATATGTTATTGTACAACTGATCTGGCGATGTTGATAGTAGATCGCTAAATATATTGTTTTGAGCATTAAAATAGATAGCTAAATTTGCTTTTATTCTATTTTTGGAGTTAAAGGCTGTTATGGTGATATGGAACGCAGATGAGGAATATCACCAGTTAAAGGAATAATAAGGGGGAAAAAACAACCGTCAAGATTTGAATTGTTTCAAAATGCTGTATTCGATATGGTTTTGATATGGGTATCTGGTGATTTCTCTATACACCAATACTGCCAGTTATGTTGGATGAAGGATTGTTTAGCTTTAATCAACTTTCTTATATACCGAACACTAATTATGGTGGTTATTTAGTTGGGAGTATGTTCTTTACGTTTGGCAGTAATTGGGATTATATTTCTTGCTCCTCGCATACTATCTTGTGCAGCTATAGTGATGAGTGCACTTAATTATTTTCATGGCGTTAACACTTAGTCCTTTTGATCCGTTTTGCTGCTGGTGTTGCGAGTGTAGCAATGATGGTTTTGGGTTCTATTATAGTCATACAGCATAGCCATATGGGCGGATTATTGCTTCGCTTTATGCAGGTGTAGGAGTTGGTATTCTACTACTAGGTAATGAATATGTTATTATTAGTTTGAACAGAGCGCTTGATGCAACAAACATTTGGTTTGGAGCTGGCTTAATGTCTGTTCAAAACTTTTAAAAACATACAGGTTTAATTATGATAACTATATCAAAAAACACCTCCGTTATTTCTTTCATTGCAAATGAAACCGCTCCTGTTAATCAGAAAAAACCATCCAAAATATGAATAGATCAATCAAATGGATTTCGTGACTGGTCATGTATATATATTATCGCATTCGTGCTTTAAACGATTTTGGTGATGTAAAAAAAGCGATCTGGATGGCTTTTATTGAAAATGAAAGCAATCTCTCTCATGATGGTAATTGCTGGGTTGCTGATAATGTCTGTGTTGTAAAATCTGGTTGTGTTTATGAAAATATAAGGGGCTATGGCAATGCTGCCATTGGTGGCTATGTGTATGGCAATACCCTTATATGTGATAAAACCCATGTGTATTTTGGTGTTCATGTTTATGACAATGCTCATCTTTCTTATAACGTTTGAGTTTATCATTAAGCGCGGGTTTATGGGAATGCAAAATTATCCGGTAGTGCACGTATTCATAGCAATGCCGCGGTTTATGATCATGCGGTTGTTAGGCAAGGTTTACGGCAATGCTAGCGTGGGGTGTCATACTAAGGTCTACGGCTCTGTTTATGGCTATGCCAAGATCTCCTGATTATATCGTGATTAGAAGTAATGTATATGGCAATGCAAGAATAAAAAGACATAGCGATTTATATTCGGTTCCCATAAATTGAGAGGTTTATGAAAGTGATGATGTTATCAAGATTGATAAACAGAATAAATGACAGACGTGGAGGGTGCTTCTTTGATGGTTATAAACGCATCATAAAAGAAAGCTGTGCCAATTGATATGACGCTGCTTTTAAATAGAGGTACTACAGATCATACAAAAGAAGTCAATAATGAATGCATGTATACAAAACGTATCATATTGCAAACGCTCTATTCTATTGATTAAAACTGATCAAAAGGAACGTAAATGACAGATATGATCTTTAATCACTCATTTGAATTACAGAACCTATAAACACTTTTTTATGGCTATAAAACGTATTAAGAATAACGCTCTCATTTTTGAGGTGGTCATTTGACACAAAGTACATTATCAAAATGTCTCAATGCTTGGTAGGTTCATATCAAGACTCTCAAGAGAAAATGCGTATTAAGTGAATATTTGTAACAAAACCCGTTGTTTACATTTACGAACATTGGTTTTTAAAAGCAGCTTTTCATAAGACAATAAACAACCGCTTTTTATAAAATCTAAGGCTTTTAAACTGTTATAAATCTAGGTTTTAAATGTATTTATAGAGATATCATTTTATGTCTCTAAACGTTTAAACGTTCATTTAGTGAGGTTCTCATAAGCGTATTTTCACTTTGCATTTAAACTTAATTTCTCTGCAAATAAGCCGGTCCATATTTGGGCTGGCAAAATTAACCAGCTCAAATTCGAGTTCGTTAACTTTAGAATAGAGCATTCTTTAAACATTGTCGCTTTTGACTCAAAATTGAGTAAAACGCCATGCCTTTGTAATATGATTGCAATCCTTTTGAAATTTATCTACTTATCTTTGTCTTAATAAGTATCCTCAAATTTGAGGGGACTTCATTTGGTTTCGTATTTTAAAACTGTAACTTTTAAAACGTTTTTTGCTTGTTTTCCTGCATTATATCATTAAAAATCTTTTGATTTCTACGACATAACATTATCAATTTCATTACCTGTTGTGATGATAGTATCTATATAATGTCTGCTTATTATTGACTAACTTTTTAGTAAGCGGCGCTTTAAAATCGACTTGTCTTTAAATCCTTTTATGTGCCCTTAATGAATTAAAACCTATTCTATGATAGTTTCAAATGATTATTTCTTTTAAGGTTTAGCTCAAAAAAAGAGTAAACCCCATACCATTTTTTAAACGCATGCAATTTATGTTATCGATAATTTCAAACGATTACGTTTTTAATAATGCGATTTGTGTGTGATAAAAACGTATCATAAAATTTATGAACTGTTATGAATGATAGCTGCGTTCACTTCATTTGAATGTTTACATGCGTTTTATGGTCTATCCATACATGGTAATTGTTTATGAAAATGGTTAATTAAATCACGTATAAAAGTGTAGATTTTAAATGGGATTCATATAGAATAATTTCACGCAAACTATTGACTTTATTATATTTTTTATGAATAAGATTCCATCTCGTTTAGACGTTGCAAAAGAAATCACCAAAGACCTTATTGATAAGATTCTTCTCTTACACGGCATTATCACTTTTGTTTGCAAAAATCTGCTTCGCTTTTGACTTTTGATATGGATACAACCTCTTTTGAGGTAGAGCAAAGAATTTTTTAATCATGGAGAGTGCAACAGTGTTCTTCAAAAATCTTGATTGGTCTGTTGAAAAAATTAAAGAGTTAGATAATTATTCAGCACGTTATCAACTACCAGATTGTGAAGTACAAATTCTTTATAATGACGCAATTATCAAAGGTTATCCGTAATTTGATGTTGGAGTTTCGATTAGTACTGGTATTTTATCTGCAATTGATCCCTATCAATTCTCAGCACTTACAAGATCTACAACTTGATTTTTATAAAAAGGGGTTGAGAGTTTGTGAAGAAGGAATATATGCAGATTGGTTGGAATTAAGCTTGATTATGTCTTGAAATAGGCGATAGAAAGAATTGATCTTCATAAATGCTTTTATTCCAGATATGGAGCACCATCTTGGCGAAAGAATGAAGTTGGAGGCACATAAAGGTTATCAAGGTATATGATGCAGATTATAGCTTACTTCATATTGGTGCACTGTCTTTATTGGGTGATGTTGCAACCTTACAATCTTATTATCAAAGTTTCAGTGCAGAGGATCATTTAGGCTTTGATGAAAATACCCAACAGATTCATCTGAACGTGCATTGGCTTTAGTCAAAGAAGTGGTGAAATCTAAGCAGCTCAGCTACGCTTTAATTAAAAAGTAGCAAAAATATGAGCTATCTAGAAGAAAAACAAAGTTCTTAATAAGGGCCTTTCCAGAGAGGTTGAGTCTCATTCTTGGAAGGAAAAAAATAGCTAAATTTATCGAAACAAAAGATAAGGAATAGCTCCTTAAGAAATATCAAGAAGATCTAAAAAGATTATAGGAGCCAGAGTCTGGTTTAAAGATGCCATCATCAGTTGAGTGAACTCAACAATGGTGGAGTTTTATCCATTGGCGGAAATCTGATGTTTGAAAGAGGCTTTCTTGATGTGAAGGTAATATTGTAATAAATAATTATTATAAATCAATATGTTGTATATATTCATTGTTTTGAGATTAATGACCATTGACAAATAATTTTGCACCATTTTCTCTCTTCCAGCTTTTCGTCAATCATCAATGAAAATTTTTTATAATGGAAAGTTCATTGATAACATAACTTTTGTATGTTCATTATTTTACGCTTAAAAAAATATAAATAATGAAATGCAATTAAGTCATCAACTTCTGATTTTTTTCAATTTTTAATCATAAAAAAATCTTTTTATTCATTTTGCTTATAAAAAGAATTAGCTTTTTTCTGGTGATACAAGTGGAGAAATAAGGATTTTAGATATGTTTCTGCGTTCCATTTCAATCACTTTAAAGTGTAAACCATCAGTTTCAAAGCTTTCTCCCTCATTTGGTAAATGACCAAACTGCCAAAGCATAAAGCCTGCCAGAGTCGTATAACGATCTGCTTCATCCACAAGATTACGCCCAAGATAACCACTTAAACGGCGGATATCAGCATATCCCTCAACAAGAAGACTGCCATTTTCAAGTTGTTCTGCGATCATGAGTTCTTCATCGTCATCAGGAAAGTCTCCTGCAATAGCTTCAAGAATATCGGTTGGTGTTGCAATTCCTTCAAAAGATCCATGCTCATCAACAATAATTGCAAGCTGAATCGAAGAATGACGTAATTGCTCCATCAATCGTAAAACACTTGTATTTTCATGAACAACGAGGGGTTCTCGCATAGCTTTTTTCCAATTAATCTTTTTCCCCTCAGCCAAATTCAAAAGAAGATCTTTTGTCAACGCAACGCCAACAAATTCATCCACTTTTTCACGCGCAAGAATTAAGCGGCTATGTTTAACCTTTTGTAATTCTTCACGCATTTCATTTTCATCAGCATTTAAATCTAACCACTCAATCTCATTACGCGGCGACATGATAGAGCGAACAGGGCGATCAGCTAAATCGAGAACACCACGAATCATCTCCTTTTCTTCTGGTCTAAACAACTCAGAAGCTGCGGCCTGTTCAGCAATAACATCTACAGTCTCAGCAAGGTGACTATCTTTGCTTCCTCCTCCTAAGAGCCTCAAAACAGCATCAGCTGTTCTACTGCGTAGATCATTCGTTTTAATCATTTTTTCACGGTTACGACGTCCAATTTGATTAAAAGCTTCGATGAGAACAGAAAAACCAATAGCAGCATACAAATACCCTTTTGGAATATGAAAACCAAATCCTTCAACAATGAGAGTAAAACCAATCATCATCAAAAAACCAAGACAAAGGATTACAATAGTGGGATGACGATTAATAAAACGCATAAGAGCACCAGATCCGCACATCATTACTCCCATAGCAGCTATGACTGCGATATACATAACTGCTGCCTGCTCTTTTGCAATCATACCTGTTGCGGTAATAATACTGTCTAGTGAAAAAACGGCATCCAGCACCACGACTTGGACGATTACTTGCCAAAAAACAGCATAACCAACGCCTGTTTTTCTTTCATGTGATACTCCTTCTAACCTTTCATGTAATTCTAGCGTTCCCTTTGCGAGCAAAAAGGCTCCACCACCGATTAAAATAAAGCTATGCCAACTAAATACAAAAGATGAAAGTGAAAGAATGACCCTATCGAGTCTCATAACCCATCCAATAACGGTAAGAAGGAAAAGCCGCATAATTAATGCTAAAGTAAGACCTATAAAGCGTGCGCGGTCACGCAAATGCAGTGGCAATTTTTCAGCTAAAATTGCAATAAAGATAAGGTTATCTATTCCTAAAACAATTTCGAGAAAAACCAGCGTGATCAAACCAAACCACGCATGGGGATCAGTGATCCATTCCATCATTCCTTACCTTTTAGAAGCTTAAAAGCGCGCGATTGACAAAAAAAATTCATAGGCTTTTATTCGTATATTGGATCATGAACATTGAATGTAAAAAACTTATATTCAAAGAAAAAAACAGCACAATATTGCTTGAATGCATGTGATTGTTGATAAAACAAAATGATGCCCCATCCCGCTTACAACCACAAGAAGGTTCCTCTAATTTTCGCTCGGGCATTATGCTCGATAATCCTCTAACTATAGGTTCTGTATAACAATCAGAACATTTATTTATAAAGCCTCTTATAATGGGTTTATTTTTATATAAGATCAAGTGGTGAATATCATATTTTTAACCTTACAGACAATGAGTTTATATAACAAACAACAAAATATCTGGACATCTATCCTTAGGAGCGTTATAGAAACGCTCATTCTCGTCTTTTGAGAAGCTTATGGGTGATTAGCTCAGTCGGTAGAGCAGCTGACTCTTAATCAGCGGGTCGTGGGTTCGATCCCCTCATCACCCACCATTTTATTTTATACCGTAAATAACTTATTGATTGCGTAATTTTTTTTAAGGTACGAGTTGCTAAATAAAATTGGGCAGTAGGATTTCCCCATATCTGTTTGTTTAAAAGTGAAGATTGTTGATATAGCTTAGTCATCGGTGTTTGTACTTTTTAGGGGACTCAAAGAACTTCCAAAGGACATTTTAAGATCTTTTAATGCGTATTGTTTCTTTTTTTAAGTTGCAATTGGTAAGGAGAAGCCTCTTACCGACAATTGTGTTATTTAAAGGGGTATAAAAATCAACAGTTTTCACTTCTTTTAATATAAATTGATTAAATTTTTTTGGATTTTTAGCATATTGTTTAAAGACAGAAGAAACTTTACACTTTAGTTGTGTCAGCAGCGTGGATATTTTTTGATAACTCTCCCGCTTAAACAAAAAAATTCTGTAATAATCATCAGTATTCCAAGAGGGTAAATCAAGATAAAATAAAGTAGTTAGCTGGACATACAAGTAATAAAATTAGATCAGTTTAATTGTTTAAAGCTAATACCTGTTAAACGAAAGACAATA
>NZ_JBHIOZ010000003.1:66388-77563 GCF_042195805.1 Bartonella sp. AP57NXGY
ATTAATGTTCTTAAGTGCTAAAAGTTATCATAACATTGGAAAAATAGTATAATGGCGCAGGCTTGCTCTTTTATTAAGTATAAAGATGATGGTGCAACAATAGCTTTACTATTATACCATTTACGGGTATTGTTGTGTAATGGAGAAGAGCGTTGAGAGAGGTTTCTTAAAAAAGATATGTAAATTGGCAACACGATGGTGTTTTGTTCTTTTATAGGTACATAAAAAAAGAAGTCATTGATAGCCTTTTATTTATTCAGGTGGTGTTTTGGGGGCTCTTTTCCAATATTGTTGCGCCTCAAAAATGACGACCACAAATAATGAAAGGATAAGCGGTATAATCAAATAAAACATTCTAAAGACAATAAGTGCTGCAATAACATCGGTTGGATTTATATTGGGCATGCCTGTTATGAAGAGAGCTTCAAGAACTCCTACTCCTCCTGCTGGAGCATTAGAGAGAAGAGTTATCGTAAAAGATGCTAGGAAAACACCAAGAACAGAGATAAAATGAATATCTGCGTTATGTGGGAGAACAGCATATATAATTCCTGCTGCTCCTAAAAGCTCTAGAGGGCTAATGAGAAGCTGTTGAATAACAATTTTCAGCCGGGGATAGGAGAGTTGAATTTTTTTACCCAAGCGTAAGGGTTTTAACTGAAGCCAGCTGCCAAACGTATAAAGTGCTATACAGCTGAGTAAAATTGCTCCAGCCGTTGTTCCGAGCCATTCAGGAAGTTCTTTATGAATGAGGGTGATAATTTCGGGTTGCAGCACCAAAACGATTCCCAAAAGTAAGATTGTGCCGATTACAAAAGTAAAAGAGCAAAAACCTACTAATATTGCGATTTCTGTTCCGTTTAATCCTTTCATTTTATAGGCGCGATAGCGTACAACGGCACCAGAAAAAACTGAAGCACCGATATTGTGTGAAAGAGCGTAGGTTGTAAATGAACATATAGCGATAAAAATCCAAGAAATTTTATGGCCTAGATGTTGCAAGGCAATTCGATCATATCCAGCAAGAGCAGCATAAGCTAGGAGAGAACATAAACAGGCTAATAACCAGTGCTGTGCATTTAAATTGCTCAAGCGCTCCAATACATCCCCAAATGAAATGGCAGAGAGCTTCATGTAAAGAATTCGAATAGATACCAGCATTGCTAAGATACCAATCAATGGCCATATAAATTGCTTTATTTTCACGATTCTGTATCCATTTTATGTTTTCTGTAAATTTTCATGATTGAGCATATTCCTTACAGATCTTCGTTCTGTTATATACTCTATAATACCATTGGCAATTTCTTCATCATCTGTTACTACAACATCAGCACCTAAATCAATGAGATATGTTGTTTCTGTGTCGGATAATGCATGTGTGATTATCTGGATATCTTTCTTCATATCACGGATATTCACGATACATTCTCCTACTTCAATGGTACTTCGCATTGTAATAACAACTTTATGTGCATTATTTATATTTGCTGCGTTCATTATTTCTTGTTGAATGATATTGCCGCAAATAGCCTCAAAGCCATCTGCAATCGCTTTATCAGAGAGGCGTTTTGATTCTTCTACGATCACTATAGGTTCACCTCTATTTATTAAAGATAATGCAACACACTTACCGATACGACTATAGCCAATAATTACGATATGGTTGTTTTTTAAGGTCATCGGTAAAAAATCTTGGTCAGGATCTTGTGGATCAATATCAATAATTGTTTGGGTATTTTGTGAAGATGCAGAATTTTTTTCTAGACGTTTTTTAATTTTATTACAGGCAATGAAAACAAGAGGATTGAGCAAAATAGAAAAAATTGCTCCTCCAAGAATTAAATCATGAGCGTCATTGTTTAAAAGTCCTAAGCTTAAACTTAAACCAGCAAGGATAAAGGAAAATTCTCCGATTTGGGCAAGGCTTGCAGAAATAGTCAAAGCTGTTGCATTAGAATAGCGAAAAGCTTTAACGATGAAAAAGGCAACAGCAGATTTTCCGATTACGATAATGAATAAGGTTGCTAAGAGAGGGAAAAAATGAGTTAAGAGTTTCTCGGGGTCAAATAACATGCCTACAGAAACAAAAAAGAGAACAGAAAAAGCATCGCGCAGTGGTAAAGATTCTTCCGCGGCACGGTGGCTTAATTCTGATTCGCTCATGACCATACCAGCAAAAAAAGCACCAAGAGAAAGAGAAACTCCAAATAAATGAGCGGCTCCGAAAGCTACTCCTAATGCAATAGCAAAGACGCTAAGACGAAATAATTCACGTGATCCCGATTGTGCGCTCATTTTTAAAAGCCATGGGATAACGCGTCGCCCAATGACGAGCATAAGTGCAATAAATACAATTACCTTCAGGATGGTGAGACCAAAAATACCCCAAATACTTAAATCCAACCATTGAACAAGAGGATCCAACGCTTCTTTTTTGGTATTGCTGAGGGCACTTGCCAAGGAAGGGATGAGGACAAGTATAAGGACCATTGCTAAATCCTCAATAATCAACCATCCAACGGCAATGCGTCCTTTTTCTGTTTCAATAAGATGACGCTCTTGCAAAGCACGTAGCAGGATAACGGTACTTGCTATGGATAAAGCAAGACCGAAAATCAAACTACCACTAAAGCCCCATCCCATAATCAGACCAAGGCACAAACCTAGAAAAGTAGAAAATGCCATTTGTGCAATAGCAGCGGGGACAGCAATAGCTTTGACAGATAAAAGGTCTTTTAATGAAAAGTGGAGCCCAACACCAAACATCAGCAAAATAATACCAATTTCAGCAAGTTGATTAATGATGACGGAATCTATTTTAAATCCGCCTGTATTGGGTCCCACAATAACACCAGCTAACAAATAGCCTACAAGGGGTGAAATACGTAAACGGCTAGCAATCATTCCCAAGAGAAATGCTAAACATAAGCCTGCAACAATAGTTGTGATAAGTGGTGTGTCGTGGAGCATGGATTATTTACTATTCTTGATCAAAAAGCGAATGAATGAAAACGACTATATTTCTATGAGAAGAGAGGCGAGATGTACCATACGCATTAAAGGGCATATTTATTTCACTTTGATATTTGCACGATTATTTCGCTCACGCCACCAATTTCCTAGCAGGAGTAAAATAGGAGCAGCAATAAAGATAGAGGATGATGTTGCAATAATAATCCCAAAGACCATGGGTAATGCAAAATTATGAACAGCACTTCCACCCCATATCGCCATGGGGAGCATCGCAAGAATTGTTGTGGCTGATGTAAAAAAACAACGTACAAGAACCTGATTAATTGACAGATCAATCAGCTCGCGCAACGGCATTTTTTTATAAAGACGCATATTTTCGCGCATCCTATCATAGACGACAACTTTATCATTTATAGAATATCCAACAATTGTTAAGAGTGCGGCGATAGCCGTTAAATTAAAATCAAATTGAAATAAAGCAAAAAAGCCAATCATTTTTGTGGTGTCTAGAATGAGAGTGATAATTGCTCCAATGGCAAAGAACCACTCGAAGCGTAACCATATATAGAGAGACATGGCAATAGCCGCAAGAATAACAGCAGTAAAAGCAGCTGTGGCAAGCTCACCTGAAATTTTGGGACCAACAACTTCTATTTGATCGAATGTGGTATCGGGATAGATATTTTGTACAGCTGTTTTGACCTTATCAATGGCGGTGGTTTGTTGTGCTTCGCCACCGCTTTGTTTCTGCATGCGAATTAATACGGTATTTTCGTTATCAATATTTTGCAAGGTAACTTCACCAATATTAAGAGTAGAAAGCTTGGAACGCAGAGTTGCTAGATCTGCTGGTCCTTTCGTGGTAATACTCATTTGGCTTCCGCCAATGAAATCAATACCAAAATTCAATCCAGGCTTAAAAAAGAGAAAAACTGAAGCCATTGATAAAACAATTGAGACGCCAATACCAATGAAACGTGCTTTCATAAAGTGGAAAGTTGTGTTTTGTGGCATGATGTTGAAAGCAGAGTGAATATGCAATTTTTTAATTTTCCATTTACGAACGATCCAAATCATGATGATGCGTACAATGGTGATATTTGTAAACATGGAGATGATAATACCAAGCAACATTGTTACGGCAAAACCACGAACGGGACCGGTCCCGAACCAAAATAGTAAGACGGTCGCTATAATTGCTGTAACATTTGCATCAACAATGGTTGCAAAAGCGTGTTTAAATCCACGATCTAGGGCTGCAAAAGCACCCACACCTTTTCGACTTTCTTCACGGATACGTTCATTGATAAGGATATTAGCATCAACGGCAATACCGATGCCTAAAATAATACCAGCAATACCAGGCAGCGTAAGCGTAGCTCCCAAAAGACTCAGTGCAGCAAATGTTAAAATTGTGTGCAGAGCTAGTGCTATATTGGCAATTAATCCCCAAATACGATAGAGAAGAAAAATAAAAATTGCAACAAGAATAAAGCCAATTATGCCGGTGTAAAGTCCCATTTGGATAGCATCAGCACCAAGATTTGGACCTACGGTTCTCTCTTCAATGACCGTGAGTGGTGCGGGGAGGGAACCAGCACGAAGCAGAGCAGCCAGAGTTGAGGCTTCTTTGGGGTCAAAGTTTCCTGTAATTTGACCTTGTCCATTGGGAATGACACTATTGATGGTCGGAGCGGTTAAAACTTTATTATCCAGAACAATGGCAAAAGGACGGTTAATATTTTGTCGTGTTATATCGGCAAATATTTTTGCACCAGCGGAATCTAGCGTAAATGAAATAATGGAACGTCCTGGTATTTGGGGGTCAAAACCTGCACGGGCATCTTTCAGGACATTTCCATCTAAAGCAATTTGATCATAAATTGCATAATGTTGTGTTGCATCAGTGTATCCAGGGAGAATAGAAACACCTATAGGGGGGTTATTGGGGTCCACATTAGAAGGAACAAGATGAAAACTCATCTTAGCGGTTGTTCCTAAAAGATCACGCAGTTGTTTTGGATCTTGTAGTCCAGGCAATTGGACCATAATACGATCATTTCCGACCTTTTGGATGGCTGGTTCTGAAACACCAACTTGATCTATACGACGACGGATGATTTCTAAGCTTTGTTCAATAGCATTGCTGACACGGTCTTTTATACCAGCTTCTGTTAATGTGACGCGGAGAGTTTCATTTTGAGCACTGATCGTGATGTTATGTTCTGTTGTGCCAAAGCTACTGTGTATGGGGGTTATTAATGTTTTCAAAGCAGAGAGTGCTTTTTCAGTTTGCGATGGGTCAGAAATAAGGGCAATAACGCTATCTTCAACGATACGCACACTTGAGGTGCGGATTTGTTTTTCACGCAATACATTGCGCACATTGCTTAAAACTATATGTAACTGATCGCGTTTTAACGTTTTGCTATCAACCTCGAGCAGGAGAGAAGAGCCTCCTTGAAGGTCAAGACCAAGTGCTACACGGGTGTCGGGTAAGAATTTCGAGTTTTTAACTTGTTCGTGTGAAAATAAATTGGGTAAGGCAACATAAATGCTGCTTAAAAGAATAAAACAATAAAGGGTAGTTAACCAACCAGGTGTACGCATGATATATTCCGTAAATAGGCAATCTAACAGTTATTCAAAGTTAAAAGCACAAGTAAAATAAGATGATCGTTTTTATATTCAAGGAAGAGAATTAAGTATGTTCATTGGGAGGAGCGCGTTTATTTGAGAAATATTGTGTTTTAACGTTGCGAAATCGTGTGTCAACAGCTGGAATCTTTATTAAAAAGAAATCCAATGTTAGGATTTTTTGAAAGGTCCTCATAAAAATAGATTCTGTATGGAGTGTTACAAGTTTTTTGTTTTCAGTTGTGGTAACATTCACCTGATCACACTTATGATGTAAATCAAATCTATTCGTTTTAATGACATTATTGGTGTGTGATTGTTTGATTAAATAAGCACGCGTTTCTAGGTTGCTCGTCAAGAATACACCTAAACTGGATAGAAAAATCCAGGTTGTCAAAGGAAGAAAATCTTCTTTTTTGCAATAAAGGTGCAAAAAAAACATGCTAGAGTGCCTTCTTTAATCTTATTGAGTTCAGCTTATTTATCATTCTTTTATCTTATTACCAGTATTATAGGATAAGGGAAAGCTTTTATAAGATTATTCTATAAAAGTTGAAAATATCTACTTTATACCATATTTAAAAGAGAAAAATAAAATCCCTTTTGTGCTCATAAGGTAGATATGTATTCATTTTGTAGAAAAAACATCCACATACTTTTCCTTCTTTTGGGGATTATCTTTGTATTTAATTCTGGTGCATGGGGTAATAGGGGGGCACAAAATACAATTGTCGAACAAACGATAGCTTCTTATTCAGTTGATGAAATTATTCTGCAACAACAGTTGATTATTAAGACTCTTGAAGAAAATACTGAAACTTTAAAAAGAGATTTTGACAGAAAGCCAGAAGATGAGCGTGCTTTAGAAGAATTACGGTTACGTGCACAAGATATCAGTGAACGTGCTATTGAGGCAGCATTTGTTTTGCGTCCTCCTCTTAATGAGATTAATACACTTCTTGATCAATTAATGGAGCTCCATCGTGACGTGAAAAAACTGAAAAGCTCTGTGAAGGAATATTCCTATTTGATAGAGCAAAAAGCTAAAATTAACAGTATCATGCTTCGTTTTGAAGCAATTTTCTTAGCGGCAAATAGAATAGCTGAACTTTCTATTTCTCAATCTCGGGAGCTTTTTAAACGCACGCTTACGTATAGGCTTGAGTTTTCGATTCCGATGGTTAAACATCTCGTCCAAAAAACAAAAGAGGCTTCATCAGATTTTCTTGTGTTGTTAAATTCTTGGTGGAATTTTATATTTTACTTCAAGTTTTTACAACTATTTCTTTGCTTTTTAATTCCACTTTTTATTACTTTGGGACTTTCGTATTTTTCTCAAAAAGTTCTTGTTCATGTGTATTGCCACTTTACGAAGTCTAATGAGGAAATATCTTATTTACAACGCTTATTGATCGCCTTTATTTCAGTTCTCTTACCTTCACTTGTATGTATTCTTTGCGTTTATCTTGTGTTGTTTTTGTTTCGTAGTTTTAACTTAGATCTAGGTAAGCTTACAACAGTTTTTGATATGATAGGTTGTCAAATTATTTTATTATTTTTAATCAATCGATTAGCGGTTGTTCTTCTATCATCGAATAGGCCCCATGTAGGTCTTCTCAAGATTACATCATCGTCTGCTTATCAATTAGTGATTTTACTCACTTCTTTAGGGGGTATTTTGGCATTTGACGCTGTTCTTGATAGTATTTATCAAATCATTTCAGCGCCTCTATCTTTAACAATTGCTAAAAGTTTTATTGCTGTTTTTCTTGTAGCGATATTGCTATTTATAATATCATTTGTACCTTTGCGGTTTAGACGTAGGCGTGTTCAAGAAGAAAAAAAAGAGCCATACTTTTGGCCATTTTATATACGCATTCCTCTTATTGGCTTGGGGTTACTGCTCTTTGTATTGAATTTTTTAGGTTACGTTGGACTTGCGCGTTTTATTACGCAGCAAATTATGATTGATGGAGCATTTTTAGTTCTCATGTATTTAGGAATACAAAGCGCT
Source organism: Bartonella sp. AP57NXGY (assembly GCF_042195805.1). Taxonomy (NCBI): domain Bacteria; kingdom Pseudomonadati; phylum Pseudomonadota; class Alphaproteobacteria; order Hyphomicrobiales; family Bartonellaceae; genus Bartonella; species Bartonella sp. AP57NXGY. The sequence goes on from NZ_JBHIOZ010000003.1 coordinate 74,016, forward strand.
CAAGCACTTGGAACTAAAGACCAATTTATGAAAACAACGGTTGGTCATCTTTTGATGCAGAGGTTTCATTTAGAAGAAAAAACGATGAATCAATTGGGAGTTTTTGTGAGCGTTTTTCTCAATTTATTTGTTGTTATATTTTGTGCAATGCCAATTGCTGTACAGTTTGGATTTTCCTATTCTGATTTAAAAGCAGTTTTGTGGCAATCGGTGACCGGTTTTCAGATTGGAAATATTAGTCTTTCTTTGATTTCTCTTGTAACAGGAATTATTTCTTTTTGTGTTTGCTGGTTTCTTATTCGCCGATTTATTGGTTGGTTAGATAATGTGGTGTTGGTTCATGGAGAGTTCGATTCTGGTATACGTAATTCTATCAAAACAGTGATAAGTTATGGAGGCGTTGTTGTATCTTCTTTGACCGGATTATCAATGGCAGGTTTGGATCTTAGAAATTTCGCTCTTATTGCTGGAGGACTTTCACTTGGTATAGGTTTTGGTTTACAGAATATTGTCCAAAACTTTGTCTCTGGACTTATTATTTTAGTTGGAAGACCATTTAAAATAGGGGACTATATAGAATCTGGATCAGTAGGGGGTGTTGTTAAGCGTATTAGTGTGCGTGCAACGGAACTTGAGACAATTCAGCGTAAGACGATTATTATTCCCAATTCAAGCCTTATTAATAACAACGTTAGTAATTGGACACGACGTAATAAAGTAGGACGAATTGATATACCAGTTACTGTATCATCTAAGGTTGCTCCAGAGCATGTTGCTGAAATTTTGTTAGAGATTGCTTCTGCGACAGAAGGCGTTTTAAAAAATCCTATCCCACAGGTGAGTTTTACAGCATTTGATCGTAAGAGTTTTTCCTTTAATTTGGCTATTTATGTGCCTAATATTACCTCATCTTCTCATGTAACCAATGCTCTTCGATTTAGCCTATATAAGCGTTTTGCTGAGGAAGGAATCTTAGAATGCTGAAATATACTTATATTTTGATTACAGTTATTCTATTAAGTATTTTTACCATAACAGCTTTTGCTGCAACAGTGAAGAATACTGATTTAAAGATACAATCTCTTATTGTTGTTGAAGGAAGTATACCTTCAAAAATTTCTTTAAATACTCATCAAACAATTACAATTTGTATGAAGGGATGTTTTATAACTTTTCCTAATAAAGACCGTTTTGCAATAAAGGCAGATGATAATATAGAAATCAGTAGGGGAAGAGCAATTTTTAAATAAAATGATTGAGAATTTTTGTTTGGGGACAAGATTTAGAAGGATAATGATATTGTGTGTAATTAATAATCTCATCCTTTAGAAAATGGTAAAAAAAAGGTATGATTTTAGTATAAAATGGATGTTTTTTTATACTATGTAGAATCTACAGTATGCATTTTGGATGTAAGAATATTGAGGTATTTATAGTATTGTTAATGAACATCGATTTTCTAAAAATAATTACATCATTTTTAGAATTTTTTCATAAAAAAAGGCATAAAATATACTATTTTGTGATTTTTTTGCGGTAATTTTAATACAAAATGTTTTATATTTCCTCCTTTTGACAAGATAATATGTATTTTTATTAAATATTTATTATTTGAAGTAATCATTATTATAATATTTTAAAATTTATTTGATAATATTAAATTTTGATGTAATGATATATTAATATAGTAATAGATTTAAATGTAACTATAAAGGAGTACATGCGATTTTGCAGCATAAGATTTTATAAAACTTTGTTTTTCTAAATGTGATTTTTGATTATATTTAAATTTAGAAATGGGGTATAATTTTATGAATACAAAATTTATAACAGCATCTGTTTTTTCTTTGATTTCACCTTCTATAGTACAGGCTGCAGATGTGGTGGCTCACGAAGAGCCAGTACATGTTGCCTCAGAAGTTGTTGCTTCTTCACCTTTTTCTTGGGGAGGTGTTTATTTCGGGGGGCAAGTTGGTGGCTTTTCAAGTAAGATTTCTGCAACAGCGCCTGATGTTAATATTCCTCTCTATCCTGATGAGGGTAGTAAAAGTAAACCATGGATACCTGTCGAGAAACAGCATATGCCCGATCTTTCTGGGTTTATAGGTGGTTTTTATGCGGGTGTTAATTTTGATCTCGGTAATAATTTTATTATGGGGATTGATACGGATATCATTTTAACGGAAAAAAAGGATACAAAAACAAGATTTCATGCAGATGAATCGAGTGCTGGTGGAACTGAAGGATTGGGCACTGAAGGATCGGGTAGTGATACTGAGGAATTAGATACAGAAGAAAAAAGTCGAAAAAAGGCAAAAATTGTCAGGAGACAGGGCAGAGGCTTTTCTCGCTCTTCTGCAGAGGATAAAGAAGAGAAAGACAGTTTAACTTTTAATCATACGTTAAAACAAAAATGGACAGGTGCTACACGGGTGCGTGTTGGGTTTTCTGCAGGGCGTGTGATGCCTTATATTGCTGGTGGTGTTGCTTATGGACAGTTTCAGGATATTTTGTCGACAGTAATTACGGGAGGTGAGCCATTTAATAGGACATCGGATGTAACAAAAACGATGATTGGTTATACTCTCGGTGGTGGTGTTGATTTTGCAATGACAGACCATCTTGTTGTGCGTGCGGAATATCGTTACTCAGATTTTGGTAAAAGGAAATTTAAAGACGAGATTGAAGTTAAGTATAAGACGAATGATTTTCGCGCAGGAATAGCTTACAAATTCTAATTTTGTAGGATAAAGGAGCTTAAATTTAAGAGGTCCTATTTCTTTGATAGGGCCTTTATTTTTTAATTTTATGCATTGTAAACACTATTTTATGGTGAAAAAAAAAGGGGGCTTTGACTTTGAGTGAGAATGAGGAGGTAAGGAAGAGTTACTCAGATTCTTAATTGTTAAGAATAAAAAATTTTTAGTTCACGAGGTGTGGTTGAAACATTTGTTGGCAAAGAAGGATTGCTTCGTCTTTCATATTATTACAGTTATCACTTTATAATACCGTTATAGAGTTGCAAACAGTAAACTTAAAGAGAGTTTTTACTATCTAAGTAATGAGAAAATAAAGAAAATTCACATAGAGTGGTGCGGACGGCGTGCACGTTTGTGCAACAATTTTTTCTTCCCTTAGAACTCTCTACAATATCACCTGATAGCACAGTTTATCTTTTTTCTGTTTAATAACTAATTGTTTTTATTTTATTTTATTTATTAGATTGCCTTTTATATATAATCTTGGTACCAGATGAAAGTGCTCCAAGTGCAATTCAAAAGGTGGTTTTTAAAAGGTGGTTCGAAGAACGTGATAGACTGTCTGTCTTATCTGTAAAAAATCTATCTAAAGGAAAATATGCTGACAGAGCTGGTTTATGGCTTATCAAAACTACACCAGATCAAGGATGATGGGTTTTTAGGTTTGACCTCAATATAAATACGACGAGAAATGGGATTAGGCTCTTGTCGCAATGTATCTTTAAAAGAAGCACTGTTCAAAGCTTTAGCTTGTCGTGATCTTTTAGATCAAAGAATTGACCCGATTCG
>NZ_JBHIOZ010000004.1:0-11555 GCF_042195805.1 Bartonella sp. AP57NXGY
AGCTTTAATATCGCCTTGTAAAAGGTCTTTCCCTCTACTCTTTTTGCTATCAAATCCTGATTTTACAATTCCTTGCTCTCTTTTTTATACTCAAAATTGCCTCTAAAACAGGATAGATTAATCGTAAAAAATATATAAAAGAAGCAAATTATAACATTTTTTCTTATCCTTCTTAATACAAAATAACTGTTAAGCTACAATACGCTAACATTTATCAGTCATAAGTCCAAAACATCATATAATGACGAAACAAATTCATAGAGTGAAGATTTTTCACTATCAACCGTTGTATTAATCTTTCCATAATGCATAAAAATGATGAAGCGGCCCTCGCCCTTTCCCTACTTTTAAAGCATCTGAGGCAGTTAAAGCGCCATGCAAATAATCTTTTGCTTGTTTAACAGCGCAATCCAAAGGTTGGGTAGGTAACAGAGCTGCAATGGCAGCAGAAATGGTACACCCTGTCCCATGATCATGAGTAGTTGAAAGACGAGAAGCTTCAAGTATAACAAGGTTTTCACAATCACAATAAAGATCTGGACTAGAACAATCGTAATTTTCTGTACTATTTTTGGTCAGCGTATTCAAATGTCCCCCTTTTAACAAAACTGCATGACACCCTAGCGCCAAGAGTCGTGGAGCATATTGATACATAGTCTCTAAAGACCATTGCACTTCACGCCCCAATAACAGTGCAGCTTCAGGCAAATTTGGCGTGATCAAAGTTGACATCGGCACAAGAACATCACGCATAATTTCAATTGCATCAGACTTTAAAAGAACATCACCACTTTTTGCAACCATAACCGGATCAAAAACAATGAAACGCGCTTTATGATAAGCAAGACGTTCTGCAATAACCTGTGCAATCTGAGCATTTGCAACCATACCAATTTTAACGGCATCAACATGGATATCCTCAAAAACAGAATCAATTTGATCTGCAACAAAAGAAGCATCTAATGCCTGAAAAGAACGCACACCCTGAGTATTTTGTGCAACAACAGCTGTAACCACACTCATACCATAAGTTTTCATAGCTGAAAAAACCTTCAAATCCGCCTGCATTCCAGCGCCACCAGAAGGATCTGTTCCCGCAATAGATAAAATCCGTGGAATAAAAAGTTTATCTTTTTGTAATTCCATTAACCTCTTTCCTTCTGTTTTTAAATATCGGAAAATGAGTTACCGAAAAAATAGATGCTTGAAAAAACATAAAGAAGATGTTTTCTCATGTGAATTATATTATATATGAAGTCTTCTTATAGATATAAAATGGAAAATGTAGTGCTTATCCTTCGTTCTATTCTTTTTACGTTCGCTTTTTATACAACAACTTTCATACAAATGATTCTTTACGCTCCCGTTTATTTTTTAATGCCCCGCAAAAAGGCATGGATTGTCCCTAAAACATGGGCGCGCGTTACACTCTTTTTGCAAAAATACATCGCAGGCACAAGTTATGAGATTGAAGGTTTAGAAAATCTTCCCAAAGGACCCTATATCATTGCTCCAAAGCATCAATCGGCTTGGGAAACTTTCAGTCTTGTTCCTTATTTTGATGATCCCACTCTCATTTTAAAACGTGAATTGATGTGGATTCCATTGTTTGGCTGGTATATGGCAAAAACGCAAATTATCCCCATTAACCGCACAACACCCATCAAAGCCTTAAAAATGATTATACAAAAAGCAAAAGAGAAAGTAAAACAAGGGCGCCAAATCTTGATTTTTCCCGAAGGAACACGCCGACAACCCGGTCAAGAACCAGATTATAAGTCAGGAATTGTCGCGCTCTATAATGAATTAGGACTTCAAGTTGTTCCTATTGCACATAATGCGGGTTTATATTGGCCACGCAATAATTTTCGCCGCTATCCCGGAACAATTCGTGTCCGTATTCTTCCCCCGATAGAGGCTGGTTTAAGCAAACGTGATTTTCTAGATCAACTTGTCCAAAAAACTGAAAAAGCGTGTGATGAACTGCTTCTCTTAGCAGCTCAAGACCCTACCCCTCCTCCTATGCCACCATACGCTGTTCAGAAACTTCAAAAACTAAATCAACATGAAACAATGCACTGATTGATAAGAATAATGCATAACTTTGTATATTGAGCGGAGTATAGGGAAAAAAATATAAGAAAGATACTTCAAACTTTCTAATTTAAAATTGTAAAACACTTGTACATGATAAGAAATGATCAATGTGTAAATTTTTTTGAAAAAGAATTCTTCCTCTCTTTAAAATCATTTAAATAACATACATCTCATTGATTTATAAGGATGTTTTAGCGTTATTCAACTTGAATGAGAACCCTGAATACCGTAAGATTTTCTCATTTCAAATCTATTCTAGGTTGAATCAATTAGAATCATTTTCTTACACATTACAAGCGGGGATATCTGTGTGAATAAAACGATACAAGAAAAGATTAAAATGCTTTTTACGAACCGTCTCAAGTGCCAAGGGCTATCCTAACAGGAGAGCAAGAAAAATGCATGATTATGCAGATTCATTCCTTTCTGAGAAATTCAATCCCTCCAAGAGCCTGAAATCTTGTACAATCTTCATTATTTAAAAAGTATTTCTTGAGATACTTAAGTCATCAAACCAAATTCAAGGGGAAAATAAAAATGAGAATTGGTTTTTATCCCACAGACACAACGGATACAGCAATTAACCATCTTTCCTTCCTATCCTAGACTTAAATGCTTTGTGTGCTACATTAAAACAATTCTAAATAACGAATAAGAGGGAACTAGATTTAAATTAATGCGACGTCTCTTCTATAATTTATTTTTTTCTGTGATTTTGAGTTTATCCAGCGCTGTTGCTCTAGCGCAGCCTTTTATTTCTGTTGATGTTACAACGAGGCGTATCTTAAAACATAATCAAGCTTTTGAGCGTTGGTATCCTGCTTCCTTGACAAAATTAATGACCGCTTATGTTATTTTTCGTGCCATGAGCCGAGGGGAAGTTTCACCAAACAAACATATCACCATCAGCGAATACGCCGCAAAAGCTCCCTCATATCGTTCAGGCTATAAAGCTGGTTCTGTACTCACACTTGATACAGCCTTAAGTATCACCATGGTTAAATCTACCAATGATTTAGCCATTGCCATGAGTGAAGCTGTTGCGGGTTCACAGAAAGATTTTGTACGTAAAATGAATAGCGAAGCTAAACGTTTAGGCATGTTTGGCACCCATTTTGCGAACGCAAGTGGTTTACCAGATCCTCAAAACTACTCCACGGCACGCGATATTGCTCTTTTAGCCGTTCAAATACGTCGAGAATTTCCACAATATGCTCATTATTTTTCTATTCCAGCCATTGATTTTGGTAATAATCGAAAAATCCAACATAACTCAAACAACCTCATTGGCCGTTTTTATGGGATAGACGGTATGAAAACAGGATTTATTTGTGCCTCTGGTTTTAATCTTGTTGCCTCAGCCACCCGCAATAAACGTACAATTATTGCTGTCATTCTAGGTGCTAACAACATAAGTGAAAGAGAGGAAAAAGCTGCACAACTTCTTGAAATAGGATTTTTGCACCAAGGAAGCCCCCAATTAACACTAGCAACATTAAAACCTTATGGGAGCAACATAACACAAGCCAACAATATGAGACAACAAACATGCACACCTGAAGCCATAAAAATGCATGCAAATTCATATGATGATCAAGGAAATATTATTCTCACCTCACCTTTTATCACTGCTCCACCTTCTTTTTCTCATCCTTTATCAGTACACCTCATTCGTACGCCACAAACACCTAAAATGACAGTAAAACCACTAAGAAAACCCTATATTCCGTATAAAAGGCACGCAAACCATTCTATAAAAAGCCATAAATCATAATCTACAATTAATTATAATACTTTGATTTATAATGATAATTAATTATTTTGTACCTTATGTCAAAACCACAAGTATTGTAAGATTCTCTCATTTCAAATCTGTATTTGTTGAATCAATAAAACCAGTCTCTTGCGCGCCACAAGGTGGATGAACATGTAGATAAAATAATTAAAACAAGGAATAAAAATCCTTCCTATAAGTCCTTTCAAGAACCAAAAATTATCATAACATTGACGCTAAAAGTGTATAATATACCCACGTGCACCTACCTTTATAAGCGTAAAGATAGTGGTACAATGGATTTCATGGGGGATTAACCATTATATCCCTCACGGACATCATTATAAATTGCTTAGACATACTGAGATATATTTTTTAAAAACAAAACTATGATTGATGATTAACATGAAAATAAAGCGCATCCCTCTCACGCTTATTACGGGTTTTTTAGGCTCTGGCAAAACAACTTTGCTCAACCGTATGCTACAAGACCCTCTTCTAACAGAATGTGCTGTTATCATCAATGAATTCGGCGAAATCAGTATTGACCACCTTCTGGTTGAAAAAACGACAGAAGGAATTATTGAGCTTGCCAATGGTTGCTTATGCTGTAATTTACGCAGTGATCTCATCGACACATTAATTGATTTAATAAATCGCGTTCAGACAGGACAGATCAAACAACTCCATCATATTATCATTGAAACCACAGGGATGGCTGATCCCGCCCCTATTTTACAAATACTTTTAAGCCACCCATTGTTTATTCAAACATTGTCCATAAATGCTGTTCTTGCAACATTTGATACATTAAGTCCTCTTTCCATATGTAAGCGCTATCCTGAAATATATAAACAATTAATATTTGCTGATAAAATCATTCTCACCAAAACAGATCTTAGAGACCCACAAACGCTTTCAGATGCACTCCTTAGCACACTTAAAACAATGAATCCTACAGCACAAATCATTGACGCCCATTCTAAAGATTTCTATTCAAATCTATTAATAAATAACACATTATGGGATGAAAAAGTAGAAAATACAAAACTTAAACAAAATCTTATGACTACCCCACATGATCATACCCCCCATAAAACCATTCGTACCTTTTCACTAAACTGTGAGGGTCCTGTTGATTACGCCACAATTGAAGCTTTTTTAGATCTCCTACAAGAGCGTTATGGTACAAAATTATTACGTATTAAAGCAATTATCGCATTGCGTGATGACCCTTATCGCCCACTTGTATTACATGGCGTACAAACATTTTTTCATCCTCCCATAAGATTGCCGGCATGGCCAAAAGGAATAAAACAAACACGTTTTGTCATCATTGCCGATGGTGTTGAAAAAGACGCAATACAAAAGCTCCTCAATGCTTTTTTTAATAAACCAGCAATAGATACTGCAGACAAAACAGCTCTCTTAGAAAATCCTCTGGTCATTCCAGGAATAAAATTTTAATTTTTTCTCCCCTTCAATGATATAATATTAAATTCATTGGCACCACCATCTTTATGCTTTTAAAGAAGCAAACCGGCACCATTACACACTTTGCTAATTCCCAATGTTGAAACAAGCCCTTGGTACTTGAGACGGTTTGTAAAAAGCATTTTAGTCTTTCTTGCACAGTTTCACCCACGCGGTTATCCCCGCTTGTAACGTGCAAGAAAATGGTTTTAATTTATTCAACATGGAACGGCTTTGAAATGAGAGAATCTTATGGTATTCAGGGTTCTAATTTAACTTGAATAACACTAAATTATCATTATAAATCAAATTGTTATGATAAAAAATTTAATACCCATCAATCTGCAAACAGATTGTTTTCTCTCTAAATGCGCTTCATCTGCAAACCACTTCATATGATTCATTTCACAGACCGATTGGCCAAATTCTTGGTTCTAAAATATTCTGCTCAACTCTATGTTTACTCAAGCTAATTGAAATCAAAATCCCTGTTAAGAAAAAAACCAAAATCAGACAGAGGCAATATCGCATTTTAAAATATGTGAATGTATCTTATATAACAGCACGACAAGACAATATTTTACAGCATAAAAGAATAAAACTCTTTGAAAGAAATAAAAAGAGAGGTACATTTCATGTTAACTTACTCTTCACTAAAAACGAAGATTGATACCAGTAACGATGTGCAAACAATCCAACTTCTTTGAGAAAATTCCTCTTGGCTTCCCACTTCATATGATTTACTTACATAAAGCTCTATGAAAAAACTCTGCGCTTTAAAATATTGACTACTCACTTAAACACCTTATGTGCAAAGTTTTTGCATATCCTGTATCACCATTATTAAGTGATAGTGTTTACGGTGCTGTAGGATACAATAACACTCACTGCATTAGAGAAACTGAATTTTTATCAATATCGCGATTAAAAACGTAACGTTTTCCATAAACCTCAACAGTTGGAGGTTGACGATTTTTTTCAAAAAAATCATAACCTTTCTTAAGCATAACCCAGAATTGATAATGAGGATTCTTGCTATGACGTGACATATTATCCTTGGTCATGCGGAAAGGAAAAGCCTGCAACTGAAACTCTCTTTGTCCTCCTTTAAAAGCATCCCGTGCAAACGCATAAATCTGAGCCATGTTCTTATCACTCATAGAATAACAACCTGCGGAAAAGCAAGAACCATGCACCATAAGATTGCTTCCTGTGCGACCATTTTCCTGATCATAAAGGTTAGGAAATCCTATATTAAAAGAGAGATAATATTTTGAATAAGGATTCATTTGGTTTGCGCTAATAGTATAAAAACCCTCTGGTGTCTGAAGATCCCCTTCTTTATATTTAGGTCCAAGCTTACCAGACCATTTGCAAATGCCATAGCGAGCAACCAAGATAAAAGGTCCTGAACGAGATTGCTTCCAAACTTCAGCAAGATTTTCTTCCTTAAAAAACCGCATCATAATCGGTGCATAGGGATCTATATCATACAGAACCATTCTATTTTTGATTTCTTGCGGCAACGGCTGCTCAACTTTAGCGCGAATAGAGGCTGGTAATCTTCCTTCACATGCTGTCAATAGTCCCATTACAAACAACACACACACAGCAAGGAATCTGCTAAATGTCATCGAATAAAACTCCAATCCAACACCCCTCACAAAAAATAACCTATGTTAGAGATCGACCAATTTGAAGGTATTTTTCCCTTCGCTCTTGTTTAAGCACTTGACCATCTTTTCCAGCCATAGCTTTTAAAGCTTCTGAAATAACATCACCCGTTGCATCAATGACAATCTCTTTGCCACGATGCGCTCCCCCTAAAGGTTCCGAAATAATGCCATCAATAATCTTTAAGCGATACAAATCTTGAGCGGTAATACGCATATTCATTGCAGCATCTTTTGCACGAGCTGGATCACGCCATAAGATAGAAGCTGCTCCTTCTGGTGAAATAACAGAGTAAATTGCGTGCTCCAACATATAAACTTTGTTGGCAGCCGCGATTGCTATCGCCCCTCCAGAACCGCCTTCTCCAATAACAACGGAAACCACAGGAACTTTCAAACGCAAAGTTGTAGCTGTTGATTGAGCAATTGCTTCCGCTTGCCCACGTTCTTCAGCGCTTACCCCAGGATAAGCACCTGCTGTATCAATAAAAGTGAGGAGTGGCAAACCAAAGCGGTCAGCCATTTCCATAATACGTACAGCTTTACGATAGCCTTCTGGACGCGCAGAACCAAAATTATAGCGCAAACGTGTTTGCGTATCGTGACCTTTCTCTTGACCGATATAAGCAACGGCCTCACCTTTAAAGCGTGCAAACCCCGCTTGAATAGCCTCATCTTCAGCAAACTTGCGATCTCCGGCCAAAGGCGTAACGTCACTCAATAGGCGTTTAGAATAGTCCATAAAATGGGGACGATCCGGATGACGAGCGACTTGTGTTTTTTGCCACGGCGATAATTTTTTATAAATATCGCGCAACGCTGTTTGGGAACGCGTTTCAAGACGAGCAATCTCGTCACTCATATCAAGACTGCCTTTTTCCTGAGAAATTTTTTTTAATTCAAGAATTTTCCCATCAAGATCAGCAACTGGTTTTTCAAAATCAAGATAATTATACATTTGTGTCAACTCATTCAGTGTCACTTATACACTTATAATTTGCTTTATAAAGTCTTTTTCAAAAACATCACCTTTTCTTTAACGAGCCTTTTGCTCATCGGCAAGTGGATGATGCTCATTGACTAAACGATAAAGTCCCTCTTCCAACACATGGGTATAAATCTGAGTGGTAGCAATATCAGAATGACCTAACAAATGTTGAACGGCACGCAAATCAGCACCATTTTGCAAAAGATGACTAGCAAAAGCATGACGCAACACATGGGGAGAAAAGCTATCACTTCCTATCCCTGCTCTTCTAGCGAGATTTTTCAACTCTCGTGCAACGACTTGACGAGCAATATATCCTGTCTCGGAATGCGCAGGAAAAAGATAAGAACTCGTAGCGTCCTTTCCCTGATCACGCAAATTTAACCACTGTGAAAGAACTTGGCATGCTTTTTTTGATAACAGCACCATTCGTTCTTTTTTGCCCTTACCACGAACCAAAACGCTGTATTCATTCCTTCGAACAGACTGAACCGGCAGACTCACCAACTCACTAATACGTAACCCTGTTGCATAAAGCATTTCAATCAATAGCTGAAGACGCAGTGCACGGAAATAACCTTTGGACCCATAGTCTGCTTGGTTGACTTCTAACTCCGCAAAATCAAGCAATTTTATCACTGCATCTTCACTCATGATTTTGGGCAAAGGACGCCTCTGACGAGGTGCATCAATATCATGAGAGGGATCATCTGCTCTCAACCCTTCAGCATAAAGGAATTGATAAAACTGACGCAAAGTTGATAAACGGCGCGCTTGCGACGATGCCGCAAAACCAAAAGTATGCATAAGTGACAAAAGAGTAATTAAATCTTCTTTTTGTGCTGAAAAAAGCGAAACAGAGTGTGAAGACAATTCGTCTTGTGCCCACTGCAAATCATGCTGATAAGCCGCAAGCGTATGAGACGAAGCCCCTCTCTCCGCACTCATCATCTCAAGAAAATGATCTATCACAGCACCACTTTTCATTTCATTGATTCGCTTCCGTAGAAAGATTCCATGAATTCAAGGGAACATCAATGTACATATCCACAGTTACTGGTTCAACCCAAACCACAAGAGCACCCATTATAATGAAAAGAACAGAAAGCAAAATGAAAAGAATCATCAAAAATCTAGTCAATGTTGGCATAAGACAATAACCTACCCAAAAATATTCTATCTCGTATTATGCCTCACAAAGATTAACAGGAATTGACTTTAAGATGGATAAATGCCGAAATAAAGTTATGAAAAGCAATCGACAAAAACGCGTCCCCATAACACAAATAAAGAATCAGCTCTTATCGTCCCTTGATAAAAGAGCACTTGTCCTTGTTGGTCTTATGGGGGCAGGCAAATCAGTGATCGGAAAACGCGTCGCCACCATGCTTCGTTTACCTTTTTATGATTCTGACCAAGAAATTGAAAAAGCTGCACAAATGACAATCACGGAACTCTTTGAAATTTATGGTGAATCCGAATTTCGTGCTCTTGAACAGCGTGTTATTCTAAACCTCATGAAAAAAAGTCCCCTTGTTTTAGCAACAGGTGGTGGTGCCTACATAAATGAAAATATCCGAAAAGCCATTCACCAAAATGGTATATCCATATGGCTAAAAGTCGATCTTGATATCCTCATGCAACGTGTCTCAAAGCACCCAACACGTCCCCTGCTTCAAACAGCCAATCCTAAAGAAACCATGCAAAAACTCATGGAACAGCGTTATCCTATCTATGCAAAGGCAAACTTAACAATTAACAGTCATAAAGAAAGCCGTCATACCGTAGCACAAAATGTTATACGATCCGTACAGCACTACCTATACACAGAAATTAACAATAGGGATAACCAGCATGCAAACCAAAACCGTCACTGTTAAACTGGACAAACACTGTTACGATATCATCATTGGTCCGGGTCTGATTACACAAGCTGCTTCACAAATTAAACATGCTCTTAATAAAAAAGATCCTCATCAAACGCGCTTGGCACTTGTTACAGATACAAATGTTGCTTCCCTTCATTTGGAGATATTGCAAGCAGAATTAACAAAAAATAAAATTCATACTGTCCCTATTATTGTAGAAGCGGGAGAACAATCAAAATCATTTTCAACCCTGCAAGTTGTTATCGATCAAATTCTTGCTGCACGCTTAGAAAGAGGCGACTGTGTTATTGCTTTTGGCGGTGGTGTCATTGGTGATCTAGCAGGATTTGCGGCAAGTATAATCCGCCGTGGCATGAACTTCATTCAAATGCCCACAACGCTTCTTGCACAAATTGATTCTTCTGTTGGTGGAAAAACGGGAATCAATAGCCAATATGGCAAAAATCTTATTGGTGCCTTTTATCAACCACAATGCGTTATTGCTGACACGTGTCTTCTTGATACCCTGCCACCGCGTGAATTTCGCGCTGGCTACGCAGAAATAGTAAAATACGGTCTCATTAACCAACCTGACTTTTTTGAGTGGCTTGAAAAAAATGGGCAGAAAATTTTCTCTAACGGCCCTATGCGAACAGAGGCCATTGTTCGCTCATGCCAATTTAAAGCTGCCATTGTAGCACGTGATGAGTACGAAACGGGAGAGCGCGCACTCTTAAATCTCGGCCATACATTTGGACACATGCTTGAAACAGCAACCGCTTATGACTCCAACCGTTTAATCCATGGCGAAAGTGTAGCAATTGGGATAATTCTAGCTCATCAATTCTCTGCTCAATTAAATTTAATAAGCCCCACGCTTACACAACGCATTGAAGCGCACTTCAAATCTATAGGATTGCCTACACAATTAAAGGATATCCCAGGGTCTCTACCAGATGCTGAAACTTTAATGACTCTCATTGCCCAAGATAAAAAAGTTTCGCAAAACAATTTGACTTTCATATTAACACGCGGACTTGGCCAATCATTTATTGCAAAAAATGTTTCACCAGATGCAGTTTTATCCTTTTTGGAACAAAAATTAACAGAAATTCGTTAATTCATATTGAATATAATTGATTCGTTTTTATACTTCTATTAAAGATTAAATATGATGATGTCTGCGTAGCTCAGTAGGATAGAGCACAGGATTCCTAAAGAAATTGGGCACTTTGAGGAGAAATCCTCAAAGTGAATCTGCTCAAATTCGGGGAAAGCTTCATGGGCGACTATATGCCAATCCCGAGCCAAGTCTCTTTTCAAATGAGAGAAAGGTGTAGAGACTGAACGGGCAGCACCTAAAGAGCAAAAGCTTCAAGGTGAAGAGACAGTCCAGACCACAAACAGCCGATAAGGCTGGCGGTGAAAATCGAAGTGGTATGAATCCTGGGGTCGCAGGTTCGAATCCTGCCGTAGACACCATCGTATCAGTCAAATTATTCTTTGTGCACAATATTAGGAATATAGGGAAGCATCATGAAAAAAACTTTGCACATTTTAGGATTTTTCACCGCTTTAAGTTTATCACTCTTCAGCTCAAACAATAGCTTAGCTGGTTCTTTAATCATTGAAGTACCAGACAATCCAGAGCCCAAAACAGAGACCATTACCTATCAGTGTGA
>NZ_JBHIOZ010000004.1:11655-22064 GCF_042195805.1 Bartonella sp. AP57NXGY
CTTTATGACCTTGCTCAGGATCCAGAAGAAAAAAAACCTATCCTCTGTAAAGATGAGTCAACATTATTATTTTAAATAACACGGGAAATATTATGAAAAAAATTTCTTTTACTAAACAATTTTTCATTACTTTAAGTGTGCTCCTCCTCGGTTCAATTAATGCATTAGCAAGTTCTTTAGTCATTGAAGTACCAGATGATCCAGAACCAACAACAGAGACCGTCTCCTATCAATGCGATATGGGAACAAGCAAAGAGTATGTTGAAGCAACTTATTATAATGCTGGCAATATTGCGCTTGTTGATTTAAAATGGAACGGTAAGCGCATCGTTGGTTCTAATGTAATTGCCGCTTCTGGAGGAAAATATGTGGGTGGACAATACATTTGGTGGATAACTAAAAATGAAGCCATATTTTACGATCTTATTAATGATCCAAAAGAAGAAAAGCCCATCCACTGTGTAGAAGAAAAAAGCACAGAATAAGGAAGATTCTTACATTTCAAGAACCGCGCTGGCTCTCATCTCTTGATGTTCCTTCTGACGTGGGTAACTTTTCCTCCGTCTTGTGTAATAAAAGAGCCAGCGGTTTTTCTGACTGTTCTTCTGAATGATGTCGATAAGCTGCTGTATGTGAGAGCAACATAGAAGCTACCGGTGCTGTTAAAAACAAAAAAAACATCAGCAACACTTCATGAAAAACAAAATAATGGTCCACAAATATTGAATAAAGAAATGAAGAAATAAGAATACTACCAACGCCCCAACTCGTACATACTGAAAGCATATGCAAACGCTTATAAAAATTGGAAAAACGCACCAAACCTATCGTTGCGATCAATGTCAATCCAGACCCTAATATTAAGAAAACTGTGATAGCAATAGCAACCACAAGCGATATATCATCTTTCATTCAATAATCTCCCCCCGCATAAGAAATTTCGCCAAAGCGATGCTTGAGACAGATCCCAACAATCCAATAATGAGAGCTGCGACAAAATAAGTGGTTGTTCCTGAACGAATATCGAATGTAAGAAACAAAAGAATAGTGGTTATATAAAGGGCATCCAAACCAACAATTCTATCCTGCGCCCGTGGACCACGAATCAACCGAAACAGCGCGAAAATCACCGCTAAACTTAAAAAAAACTGTGAAAAGAAAAGCCCCCAATAAAGAATCACCATACTCATAAAAAAATCTCCAAAAGCAATTGCTCATACCGTTGTTTGATCAACTGTTTGTAATCATATCCATTTTTTAAATTTAAGACATGAAGCAAAAGTTCACCCTTTTTACTATTATAGGCAACCCAAGCAGTTCCAGGGGTTGCCGAAAGGATGCATGCTAAAATAGCCAAAGCAGTGCGATTATGAAGCAGAAGAGGTACTACAATAAAACCAGATTTCTGCTCTCGAGACCTTTTTGTTAAAACAAACCAAGCCACCGAAACATTTGAGAATATAGAATCTATAAATACTCGAAAAACGAGACGAAAAACCGCACTCCAGCTTTTAATAACAACCTTCTCCGGCTCCAGAAGCCGTATCATCCAACCACAAAACAAAGCGGTTAAAATCCCTAAAAGCAATTGCCCTAAACTAAAACCATTTAAAATAAGCCACATAAGGACAATGACACCACTGAAAAAAGGGGAAGGACAAAAACGATTCATTTACTTATCTCCCTATTTTCGAGAGAAAAATCCGTTAAAACGCTCCCAATATAGTTTTGAGGTTCATACAAAGTCTTAGCAGTTTCAGACATATAATGACTAACAGGACTGGCTACAATTGTTATAAGAAAACACAAAGCAAGGAGAACGGCAATAGGCGCAAATTCTATCACTTGCACACGAGGAATACGCCCTTCAAGAGAAACCCAAAAAGTTCGGATACCCGTTCGTGTCAATGCAATCAAAGCCGCAAAACCAGAGAGAGTGACAAAAACTACAAAAAGCCAATCTTGGTAAACCGGAAGAGAAGCAGAAAAATCCTCTCTACTGTGGTTTAAAATTGCCATGAACATCATAAATTTAGCAACAAAACCAGAAAAAGGCGGCAATCCAATAATCAAAATGGCACAGATACCAAAACAAGCTCCAAGAATTGCCAAGGTTACTGGAAAATAGATGCCAACTTCATCTTCTTCCTCCTCTTCATCGTCACCATACACCTCCATTGTGACAGCAAGAACATTAGCAGCCACATCTTGACAGCGTTCTACCAACTCTACCAAAAGAAAAAAAGCTCCCAGTGCTAAAGTTGAAGAAACAATATAAAAAAGTGCGCCTGCTGTCAGTGCTGCATTGCCTATCCCGATCGCAGCCAACAATGTGCCAGAAGAGACAAGAACGCTATAAGCTGCCAAACGCACCAAAACTTGGCTCGCCAATACTCCAATAAAACCAATAATCATAGTGGCAAGCCCACCATAAAACAAAACTGTATGACCAAAATGGTTAAAATATTCACTTTCAGGACCAAACCATAGCAACGTTAAACGTAAAATAATATAAATACCAACCTTGCTCAAAAGTGCAAAAGAAGCTCCAACAGGCGCTGCTGCTGCACTGTAAGTTGGCACCAACCAAAAATTAAGCGGCCACATACCCGCTTTAAGCAAAAAAGCAATACCTAAAAGTGCAACACCTATTTCGAACAAAACAATATCTGTAGAAGATATATATTTTATTTTAACAGCCAAATCGGCCATATTAAGAGTACCAACGACTCCATAAATGAGCGCTATACCAACTAAAAAAAATAATGAAGCAACAAGATTAACCACAACATAATGCAACCCTGCACGCACGCGCGTCTGACCAGAACCATGCAAAGCAAGCCCATAGGAAGCCGTTAACATAACTTCAAAAAACACAAATAAATTAAATAAATCGCCAGTCAAAAAAGCACCATTTATCCCCACCATAAAAAATTGCATTAGTGACTGAAAATGAGAACCAGCTTTGTACCAATGAGCCCGCGCAAAAACCAACACGCTAGTCACCAACAAGCTGGAAAGTAAAAGCATCATAGCGCTTAAGCGATCAAGGACTAAAACAATTCCAAAAGAAGACGGCCAATTACCAAGTCGATAAACATCGCAAGCCGGTGCTATTTCAAGAGTACGTATAATCAATAAAATGGCAGTAACGACCAACAGTCCCGCAGAAGAAAGACTGATGAATGATTTAAGTCTTGCACGACGTTCATCATAAAAAAGAAGAAGTGCTCCAGTGATTAACGGCAAAAGAATAGGCAAAATAAGGAGATGATGCACTCCTATTTCCATTATTGCACCTCACGTCCATCAACGTGATCAGAACCCGTTAAACCACGTGAAACCAACAAGATAACTAAAAATAAAGCTGTTGTTGCAAAACCAATCACAATCGCAGTTAAAACCAAGGCTTGTGGAAGAGGATCGACATAATTAGCTGGATTAATAACAGTGGTAGGATCAACAATTGGAGCAGCATTACTACGCGGTCTACTCATTGAAAATATAAAAAGATTAACACCATAGGAGATCAAGGACAAACCAAGAATGACTTGAAAAGTACGTGGACGCAAAACAAGCCAAATACCTGATCCGACAAAAACACCGATACCCAAAGAAAGAACAATTTCCATTAATTTTCCTTCTCTTTTAAAATAGGTTTCTTACCGATTCGGTAACTCCGAATTGACTGGTGTGCAAGTGCAATTAAAATGAGAACAGTTGCTCCTAACACAAGAGAAAGCACACCAAAATCAAACAAAAAAGCAGATGCCATGGGAACTTTCCCAATTAACGGAAGATGAATATATCGAAAAAAGGATGTTAAAAAAGGATATCCAAAAAACCAAGAGCTCATCCCCGTTACGACTGACAATAATAAACCAAAGCCTATCCAACGCAAAGGTAAAACTCTCAAATGCGTTTCCACCCACCGAATATCGCGTGCAAGATATTGTAAAATAAATCCTATTGCCAAAGTAATACCACCGACAAATCCACCTCCTGGCAGATCATGCCCTCGCATGAATAAATAAATAGCAAAAGCGATAATAATCGGAAAGAGCCAACCCATAATAACAGCAGGAACAGCTAAATAATTCAATACTGTATCTCCCACATTTCGATTAGGCTGTGCTATATCAAAGGCTTTCTGGATACGTTGTTGAAAAGGCGCATCAATACTCTCAGGCGCAGGACGAAAACGTCGTAAGAGTGCAAAAACAGTAAGGGAAACAACACCCAAAACCACAATTTCTCCCATGGTATCAAAACCACGGAAATCAACCAATAACACATTCACAACATTGCGACCACCAGCATCTGAGTAAGCATGCGTTAGAAAAAAATCAGAAATCGTTGTACCTTGGGGACGTGTCATCACTGCAAAAGAAAGCCATGCTACACCAGCACCTCCTACAAGGGATATGATGAAATCACGGAAACGACGCAAGCGAACCCAAAAATGAACAGCAGCTGGCCCAGGGTCATGCAAACGTTTAGGCAACCACCGTAAACCAAGCAATAATAAAACGACTGTAACAACCTCAACAACCAATTGTGTTATTGCTAAATCAGGAGCAGAAAGCCATAAAAAGGTTGCACAAGTCATCAAACCAGCTCCCCCTAAAAGCATAAGTGAAGCAAGACGATGAAACTTTGCTCGCCAAGCAACTAAAAGCGCACATAATCCGCCAACCAGCCAAAGAGCGAGAAAAGGAATATCAAGTGGAAAAAGCGGTAATGTCCCCACTGGAATGAAACCATCGCACCAAAGTAAAAGACCAACAAAGGCAAAACAGACCCAAAAAATCCAATGCAATTGGATCTGCAAACGGCGTGTTGACAAAGCAGACTCCACCGCACGGGCCCATTTCCAAGAAATAATTACGAGAATGCGTTCAAAAATACGCGGTCCTTTTAAGTGACGGAAAAAAGGAGCCCCATCATCACAGGATAAAAAATAACGATGCCCAACAGCATAGAGCAATCCGCCCCCTAATAATGCAACAAAGCTCATCACTAATGGAGTGTTAAACCCATGCCAAACAGCCAAACTATAAGGAATTGTCATTGGTCCTAAAACAGACACGACCGCATTATCTAAAATAGGTCCTATTGTTAAATTAGGAAAAATACCAACCGCTAAACAAATAAACACCAAAAGCTCCATTGGTAAACGCATGAAATGCGGTGGTTCATGGGGAGTCTTGGGTAAATTGTCAGGCTTTGGTCCTAAAAAAACGCCATGAATAAAGCGTATAGAATAGGTCACACTAAACAGACTAGCTAGCGTTGCCACATAAGGCGCAATCCAATCGAGCCATGATTCCATATGCGTTTCAACAGCTTCAGCAAAAAACATCTCTTTCGATAAAAAACCATTCAACAAAGGAACCCCAGCCATCGCTGCACTCGCAACTAAAGCAAGAGTTGCTGTGATAGGCATAGAACGATAAAGCCCTGACAGTTTACGCATATCACGTGTTCCCGTCTCGTGATCAATAATGCCAGCAGCCATAAATAAAGAAGCTTTAAAAGTAGCATGATTGGCCATATGAAAGATCGCCGCAACACATGCAAGTGGACTACCAAGACTTAAAAGTGTTGTAATTAATCCAAGATGACTAATAGTCGAGTAAGCAAGCAGTCCTTTCAAGTCTTGCTGAAACATGGAAAAATAGGCACCTAGAAGAAGAGTTGAGAGTCCTGAAAAGCCAACCAGCCAAAACCAAGATTCTGTTCCAGAGAGCACAGGCCATAAACGAACAAGCAAAAACAATCCCGCTTTTACCATTGTTGCCGAATGCAAATAAGCCGATACGGGAGTTGGAGCAGCCATCGCGTTAGGTAGCCAAAAATGAAAGGGAAATTGCGCGCTTTTTGTTAACCCTCCCAATAAAATACAAATAAGGATAGGACTATAAAGAGAACTTGACCGGATCATATCTCCAGACTGTAGCACCTTATCCAAATCAAAACTGCCAACAGTATACCCAATCAATAAAACTCCAATAAAAAGAGCAAAGCCGCCAAAACCTGTGATCGTTAGAGCCATACGCGCACCCTCACGCGCACTTGCATTATGGTACCAATAGCCGATCAGCAAAAAAGAAAAAATACTGGTAAGTTCCCAGAAAACAACCAAAAAGACGAGATTACCTGATAAAACTATTCCTATCATTGATCCCATAAAGGCCAAAAAAAAGGAAAAAAAACGCGGTACAGAATCCGCTGGATCTATGTAATAACGTGAATAAATGACAACAAGCAGCCCAATCCCTGTAATAAGCAAGCAAAAAAGCCAGGACAAACCATCTATGCGGAGAATCAAATCGCTTCCCCATTCTGGAAGCCAAGAAATATCTAAACGCACTATGTGGTTTCCGCGAACTTCCGGATAAAGCATTATTGTAAAAATAAGACAGAAAAGTGCGACGACCCCAGCAAACCACGCTTCATTATTTTTTGCTGTCGAACGAAAAAAGCCAATGACAGCACTTCCACCAAAAGGAAGCAAAACGAGCAATACCAACATTGCTTCCCGTGTTGTCATTCTTTAAACTCCATTTTACCTTAATATTTTGTCATCGACAAAACAAAAACTTATATTCTCACCCCCCATTCCACACTTAATGATAATAAGATTTAATAAAACTTAAAAGCATTTAAATTTTAAAAAAAACAATGCTTGCATGAAAATACTGCGCACCACACAAGTCTTCTCTTTATTGTAAGAACAATAACGCCCACGACAAGAAGCAATTAAAATTTTATTTAATTTCTATCCTTTAAAAAAGCGTGATAAACACTGCCTACGCCCCCCATGAAAAGGCTGAAAACTATTATCATTTTTATTATAAGAGCGATAACGCGCACGGCAAGATTCAATATGTTGTTTAAGCATCCATGGCTCTTTTTTTTCTAATTTTTCCGAAGAAGACGTTAAAAACACTTTTTTAGCATCTGGTACAACTTTTAATGATGCGCCTTTTGTGCTTAAGTGCGGTGATGTAACAAATGCCACTTCAGGATACCACCAATTATCACTG
Organism: Bartonella sp. AP57NXGY; assembly: GCF_042195805.1. Classification (NCBI taxonomy): domain Bacteria; kingdom Pseudomonadati; phylum Pseudomonadota; class Alphaproteobacteria; order Hyphomicrobiales; family Bartonellaceae; genus Bartonella; species Bartonella sp. AP57NXGY. The sequence goes on from NZ_JBHIOZ010000004.1 coordinate 18,705, forward strand.
TATTTACGATAACCACGCCGATAATGACGATAACCTTTGAAACCATTAAGTTCTCTACGCCCCGTAAAAATCAGAGGCACCGAACTATCTTGGACAGAAGTATGAGTAACCAGTTTGGCTTTAGCGTTACTTCTATTTTGCCCCCAATTAACAAGAGTGGTTGTTATAATGAAAAAAATGCTAACAAATACAAAAGCTAAAGCATAATATAATTTTTTTTTCATACTCATAACAAAAAACTCAACATAATAAACAACAGTAATTACAGAAAGCCTTTCTCTTGCTAGACAGAAACAGATTCTTTTCTTAAGATTCTTTTTTCTTGAGACATTCTGTTACTCTTTGTACTAAACGTTGATCTTGGCAATAAGATCCTTCAAAAAAGAATGAATAAATGATGATAAAAACCCCCTATTATCTTATAGACAAATCGAAACTCATCAAAAACATGCAAACAATTTCTCATTTACGGGAAATGTCCGGAGCTAAAATTTTACTTGCTTTAAAATGTTTTGCCACATGGAGTGTTTTTGATTTAATGTCTGAGTTCATGGATGGAACCACATCATCATCCCTTTATGAACTACGTTTAGGAAGAGAAAAATTTGGCAAAGAAACCCATGCTTATTCAGTGGCTTGGGCAGATGATGAAATTGATGAAGCCTGTGGTTATGCAGATAAAATCATCTTTAATTCCATCCAACAGCTTCAACGCTTTTCTGATGCAACAAAAACCATTCAAAGAGGTTTAAGGTTAAACCCAGGAATGAGCGCATCAAATTTTGATCTTGCCAACCCCTCACGCCCTTTTAGCCGCTTAGGAGAAACAAACCAAAGCGCTATCAAAGAAATTCTGCCACTTATCAACGGATTGATGATCCATAACAATTGTGAAAATGCTGACTTTAATCTTTTTAACCAAATGCTTGGGTATATGGAAGAAAAATTTGCAGAACTTTTTTCTGCTGTTGACTGGATAAGCCTTGGCGGTGGAATCCATTTTACGGCTGAAAATTATCCTCTAGAAGCTTTCGCAAAACGCTTAAAACAATTTTCTAAAACTCATGGTGTCACTCTTTTTCTAGAACCAGGAGAAGCTGCTATTACCAAAAGCACCACATTAGAAGTCAGTGTTCTTGACACATTGTATAATGAAAAGAATCTAGCCATCGTTGATAGCTCAATTGAAGCACATATGCTTGATCTTCTCATTTATCGTGAAAATGCTAAATTAGAACCTAATCAAGGACCACACGAAATTATGATTTGTGGAAAATCTTGTCTTGCCGGCGATATTTTTGGAACATTTCAATTTCAAAAACCTCTTAAAATAGGCGATAGACTGTCTTTTCAGGATGCAGCAGGTTATACAATGGTCAAGAAAAACTGGTTTAATGGCGTTACAATGCCTGCTATTGTTCTCAAAGAGTGCGATGGTACATTAACACTTCAACGCCAATTCAGCTATAGCGACTATCAGGAAAGCCTTTCATAAAGATAAACCATAAAAAACGTCATACAACAGTATTAAAAAGGGAGATGGACCTACAATGAAAAAAAATGTTCTCATTATTGGTGCTGGAGGTGTTGCACAAGTTGTTGCACACAAATGTGCTCAAAACAATGATATTCTTGGTGAAATTCATATTGCGTCACGAACACTCAAAAAATGTGAAGCCATCATTGCTTCTATTAAAGAAAAAAACACAATGAAAGAGCAAGGTGTTCTCAAAAGCCATTCGCTCAATGCCATGAATGTAGAAGAAACTATAAAGCTCATCCAAAAGACCAAATGCGAAATTGTCATTAATGTTGGTTCTGCCTTTCTTAATATGTCTGTTCTTTCAGCTTGTATTGAAACCAAATGCGCTTATATCGATACCGCAATTCATGAAGACCCATTGAAAATTTGTGAAACACCTCCTTGGTATGGCAATTATGAATGGCCTCGGCGTCCAGAATGTGAAAAAGCTGGTATAACCGCTATTTTAGGAGCAGGTTTTGACCCAGGTGTAGTGAATGCTTATGCAGCATTAGCGCGCGATGATTATTTTGATAAAATCACAGATATTGATATTATTGATATTAATGCCGGAAATCATGGACGTTGGTTTGCTACAAATTTTGATCCAGAAATTAACTTCCGTGAATTTACAGGACAAGTATGGTCATGGCAAAATAAAAAATGGACTTCCAATAAAATGTTTGAAATCAGCCATGAATGGGATCTTCCCGTTGTGGGAAAACAAAAAGCCTATATGACAGGACATGATGAAATTCATTCACTTTCCAAAAATCTTGATGTAGAGAATGTCCGTTTCTGGATGGGATTTGGTGATCGTTATATCACTGTTTTTACGGTTCTAAAAAATCTTGGTCTCTTATCTGAACAGCCCATTAAGACAGCAGAAGGACAAGAAGTCGTGCCCTTGAAAGTCGTAAAGGCCGTCTTACCCGACCCTTCCTCTCTCGCCCCAGACTACACAGGAAAAACCTGTATTGGAGATCTTATTAAAGGCGAAAAAGATGGAAAACCGAGAGAAATTTTTATCTATAATATAGCCGATCACAAACAAGCTTTTCATGAAACTGGGGCACAAGGCATTTCCTATACGGCTGGCGTACCAGCAGCGGCAACAGCTCTTCTTATTGCCACAGGTGAATGGGATGTTAAAACTATGGTCAATGTGGAAGAATTACCACCCCACCCTTTCCTTAAATATCTTGATCATATGGGGCTTCCCACTTTTATAAGAGAACAACAAGAGGATAAAAAATTACAATTTTAATACCTATAGAAAGCATATGCTTGATTTTTTAAGTTATCACAAAACTGCCCAATGAAAACAAACTTAATATTCTCGTGTAATTATGGTTTTCAAAAAAATTTTAGCTATTCGTTATATTTTGGCAACATTGCGATTTCTTAACAACCCTAAAGAAGAGACATAGCATCTTTTTAAGACATAGCGAGCAATGATCAAGAAAAACAGAGAAGAAAAAACTAATTTAATCACACTGTATAACTTGTCATTATCATCAAAAAGATAGTGTCATAAACAAAAGATATAAAAATACCGCTCTTTTAAAGAAGAGCGGTATTTTGTAGAATATTCAATTCCTCGCCTCTTCATCTTAAATGACAAAGATCCTTAACCTACACCAATCATTAAACAATTCAATTTCTTTGAGTGAATTCCTTTTGACTTCCCTCTTCATATATAACGATTTGATTTATAACAATAAATCATCATTTTCAACTTGATTCATAACGCTGAATACTGTAAAATTCTCTTAATCACAAACTCTCTCACATTGAAGTAATTAAAATCTTTTGTCTGCACATCACAAACAAAACGA